>JAISYZ010000129.1 GCA_031269545.1 Prevotellaceae bacterium | reverse complement strand
TTGCTGTCGTTTTTTACGAAAAATACGAAATCCTGCTTCAAAAAGAGAATTATTACACACAAAATCTAAAACTTGCTGCATAGATAAAAAAGAGGCTGTCCCTCTTTTAAGACAGCCTCTTTTTTTGACAGTTCATAATAATTGCAAATACAGGCTTTGCTTTTAATAAGTTTCTGCTAATACCAGACTGCTATCAAAATGCAATTTGTACAAATTGGTTACCAATAAAACAGATTGATATTTCAGACTGTTTTGATGCCGTTTTGGTATAACGTATTTTTGAAATTTGTCCCTGACGGGACAATTGTATTGTTCACGATGCCAAAGATACAAATTTGAAAGCAATTCTTACGTAATTCTCTGCTTAATACTTATTTATCCTTAAATAAAAAAGTTCTCTGTTGCGCAGAGAACTTCCATTCAATTAACAAATACCAAATAAATTTGGCAACAACAAAAAATAATTATTTTGCGAAAAATGTTTTTATTTCTTCGCTTTCCAAAATTTCTTCTTTAAAAGCATAAGCGCCTGTTTTGGGCGATTTTACCATTTTTATACATTTTACGTTTTTCTTTACGCTTTTATCTCTGAGGGTTGCAACTGCTTTCTTTGCCATGACTTAAAATTATTTAATTTCTCTGTGAATAGTTACTTTTTTCAAATACGGATTATACTTTTTACGTTCTAATCTGTCGGGATTATTTTTTTTATTTTTTGTGGTAATATATCTTGATATTCCCGGAACTCCCGATTCTCTTTGTTCGGTACATTCCAATATTACCTGAATTCTTGCATCTTTACTTTTTTTTGCCATTGTTCAATCTCCCGTTTTTTAATAAATATTAATTAAACCTTTTTCCTGAGCCGCTTTCAACGCTAATTTCAATCCTTTTTTGTTGATTGTGCGAATACCTGCGGCAGATACTTTAAGTGTTACAAAACGCTTTTCATCTTCAAGCCAAAAACGTTTTGTCTTCAGATTGGGACAAAATTCTCTTTTGGTTCTGCGTTTCGAGTGCGATACATTATTTCCTATAATAACGCGCTTTCCTGTAATTTGACAAATTCGTGACATCTTTTTATAGAATTTTATTCTGTTTTCAAAATAATTTATGATTAAAATTTAATTTTAATTTTCAATTTTAGCCTGCAAAGGTCGTAATTTTTTTTGGATATACAAATTTTTTTGTGTTTTTTTACAATTTATTTTTTCAAACAGCCCAAAGCCAGGGTATTTTTTGCATAATTAATTTTGTAAAAAATAAATAAGGCTGTCTAAAAAACAGACAACCTACTATTGTTTTTTTGAGTTTTGAAAAATCTGTTAGAATGTTACACGAAGACCAAGCAACATAGACCATGTACTGCCATATCCCAAATATGTTTTATAAGATGTGGTATAATAATCAGCAGCTGTTTTACCTTTAGCTACATCTACAGGCAAAGAAAACATAGGTTTTCCTGTACCTGCTTCCACTCCTTCATATTTTAACAAAGGAACATTTTGATAAGAACCTGTAATTTGTGATTTTGAAACTCCCCATTTGGAATTAATTAAATTACCTAAATTCAGAATATCGAATGTTAATTGAACTTTACGACCTGATTTTTTATCGTAAAATACATCTTGCACAAATTTGAAATCAAATCGATGGCGCCAAGGCAATAATCCGCCAAAACGTTCAGCATATTCGCCTTGATGATTTTTCAAATAATCATCCTGTTCTAAAAATTTGAAGAAAGCGTCTGACTGTTCCTGTGGCGACATTCCTGCTCCAAGATCTTTGAATACAATATCATTTGCATCTTTCGGAATGTACATTAAATCGGATGAAGCGTTTCCGTCTCCATTCATATCATTAGAGTAAACATAACTCAGACGTCCTTCTGCGCTTCCTTGATACAATAATGAAAAAGTTGTATGGAAACGATCCAGCCAATCAAATTCGTAAGTAACAGTGCCAATTACTCTATGAGGAATTGAGAAATTAGACCAGCTTAAAGATTCATCATTTAAACTTCCTACAACTACGTTGGATGCCCATGCTGATGATGCCTGGTCGCCAGGATTGCTGGTTACATCTTTTGCCTGCGAGAAAGTATAGGCAACCATACCTGAAAGACCGTAACTGAATTTCTTTGTCAACATGGCTGTAACAGAATATTGATAACCTTTATTGGTATTGGTAAGAACCATCGTATTACTTAGACTTGGATTAATTCTACGTACTGCATTTGTAGCCGGACTATAATAAGGTCTGTTGTCCGAGCCTTCAAATGTTTTATTCGGAATTGCCTCATTAATATTTTGCTGTAATATTGCATTAATATCTTTGGTGTAGATACCTTCCAAAGTGAAAGTCATGTCATGTGGAAGAACAATATCTACAGCCAGATTGGTACGCCATACCTGAGGCATTTTGAAATCTTTTGCCACTTCAACTGGAGCAGCCGGCGCTGCAGTTGTAGCAGGGAAAAGTGTTGTTCCGTATTTTTTAATTTGTGTATCCACAGCAGGATCAAAACGCATATCGGCAGGTACATCGGTTCCGCTTAACACTTTCAAATATTGCAAGGTTCCATCATTTGTCGGTTGATTTGTAAACCATACAAAGGGCAAGCGTCCTGTAAAGAAACCTGTACCTGCGCGTACCTTATATTTACCATCTCCCAATACATCCCAGTTTGCAGATAATCGTGGAGATATTAATAATTGCTTTTTGGGCCATGTGCTTACGTCCAGTTTATATGGAAGATAAGTTAAATAAGATGTGCCGCCTTGATATTCAATCGCGTTAATAGCATCATTACCTGCTAAATCATTCAAGTAGAAAGGTAATTCAAAGCGAATTCCTCCGGTAATTTTCACATTCGGACTTAATTGCAGTTCGTCTTGAAAGTATAAGGCTCCCATACCAAAAGAAAGTTCCGAATAAGGTGTTGTATTTCCGTTAATCCCATAAGTAATAGCATAACCATCGGGTTTTTGATTGGTTAAGAAAGCATTTAAGGAATTATAACGGTAATAACCTGTGGCAAATGACATGTAAGCGTTACCGAAATATTGCTGTTCGTAGGCAATCCCCGCCGTAACCGTATGGTCTCCAAAATTAGCAGAGAAGTTGTCTGTAATGCTGAATGTATTGTTTTTAACATCATTATTGTAGGTATAAAGTTCATAACCAAACGAAGTGTAAGGATCGCCTCCTTCCCAAATATCTACAAAAGGAAATATGCTGCTTGGCGATGTACGTTTATCACGAATCATCGTATATGTAGCTAAAAATTTATTTGAAAATTTATTGCCAAACGTACTGTTCAATTCTCCTGTAATAGAACTTACAGTATTTTCAAAACCATAGCCTGCATTTGTAAAAGCGATTGCTTTTTCACTAATTCGCGAATAATTTGACCTTGTTATTCCACTCGGACAGCTTGATGCATTTGTTAACACATCATTTGTTGAAACTACTTGATTATAACGAACAGTTAATTTATGTACATTGCTTATATTCCAATCAGCACGAGCCAAAATTTTGTAGTTTGAACTGTTGAATTTGCCCCAGTTCCAATCGCCTGCATCATAATCATACGTTGTTTTTAAGTAATCTTTTAGCGTTTGCAAATCTGATACTTTTGCACGGGAAATATAATTGTTTGGATCGGCATTTCCATCTGTACCTGCTTTCCATGACGTACTCGGAGATTCTGATTTTTCATATTCTCCGTTAACAAAGAAGAATAATTTATTTTTAATAATTGCGCCTCCCAAACTAACGCCGAATGTCTGTTTTGAAGTTTTATCCCATGTGTAGTCCTGACCTTCAATTTTGTGTCCTGCAAATGATTCTGGGCGCAAATATGTATATGCCGAACCTTTCAACGTGTTATCTCCGCTCTTGGTTACGGCATTTATTGTCGCTCCTGTGAAATTAGATTGTCGAATATCATAAGGAGAGATGTTAACTGAAATTTGGTCAATAGCATCCAGCGATATTGGTTGTGCATCTCCTCCCGGAAGATTTCGCGTTTGTCCGCTCAAGCCGAAACTATTGTTAAATGCAGCTCCATCAATCGTAATGTAGTTATAACGACCATCGCGTCCGGCAAAAGAAAGTCCGTTGGATTGAGGCGTTAAACGAGTAAAATCATTGATACTCCGACTTATAGTTGGCAATGTTTGAATATTTTTGTTACTGATGTTGGTTGCCGCACCTGTTTTATTTCTATCAAAAGTTCTTTCACCAACAACAACCACTTCTCCAAGTAGAGTAGCATCTGCTTCAAGTTCTGCATTTATAAGATAAGTTTCGCCCAATTCCAGCGAAACATCTTTAAATTGCATCGTTTTATAACCAATATAGGAAATTTCCAGTACATAAGGTCCACCGGGACGCATACCTGCAATAAAATAACTTCCGCCTTTTTGTACAAAATTGTGATACACCGAACCTGATGGAACGTGCGTTGCTTTTACCGTTGCTCCTTCAAGAGCCTCGCCTTTTGAGTCTTTTACTGTTCCGCTAAGCGAACTTGTTGTTACTTGAGCCGAAACAAATGTTATTGTTCCTGTAAAGAAACCAATAAACACAAATAATCTTAAAATTTTTTTCATATAATTTTTATTTATAAATGTTGCTAAAATTTGTTTGTTATCATTTTCGATAGACAAAGATATTACAAATAAAAATACAAAAATGTTACAAAAAAATTAATAATAAATGTCAAAACAAAATGATTGCAATAAGCATCTAATTTACAAATATATAAAACTTATAAAGATTTTTCAAAAGTTATTAACAGTTAAGAAACTGTTTAAATTTAATAAATTCAAAAGCATATCGGATGTATTTTACCATGTCGATTTTCAATTATATTTCATGCGGTATAAATTTGTGAGTTTCTGACATTCTGGATTGGCTACGCTACGATTTAGTCTCTCCTTAAAAGTGAAATTTACGGATACAAAAAATTAACAGACAGGCATTTTAAACCTAACAGGTTTCCGAAATCTGTTAGGTTTGATGATGCTTGCTGTCCCGTCAGGGACAGAATATTAGTAGAAAGAAACGCAGACACATGCATATCGCGCGAGTTGCCGACAGTTTTTCATGTCATCGGCAATGCCTCGCGCGAAAATATCGGCGGCAATTATCTTTCTACCGACATTTTGTCCCTGACGGGACATTTTTATTTACAATTATTTTGTTTGGTTTAATGATTTTGCAAGAATATTTTTAAATATTTGCGTTGCAATTTTCACAGACGTGTTGCGTATTTTTTAAATTTGCCAAACCATAAAAAAAGGTCGTTCATCTGAATAACCTTTTTTATTGCTCAACATCTGTTGGGATTTGCAAGAAACAATCTGCACAACTGTGAACTTATTGCCGAATTGCTTTCACTCCGGGCAATTCGATACCTTCCATATATTCGAGCAAAGCTCCGCCGCCTGTCGAAACATAACTTACATCGTTTGCAAGTCCGAATTTATTGATTGCCGCAACCGAATCGCCTCCGCCGATTAACGAATATGCGCCTTTTTTTGTGGCTTTTGCAACTATTTTTGCAATAGTTTCAGTACCTTTTGCAAATTTTGAAAATTCAAACACTCCTACAGGTCCGTTCCAAAGGATGGTTTTGGAATTTAAAATTACATTTTCCCAAATTGCAATTGTCTTGGGCGAAGCATCCATTCCTTCCCATCCGTCTGGAATATTGTCGATAGGTACAACCTGCACATCGGCATCATTGCTGAACGAATTGCCTGCAACGGTTTCGATAGAAAGATAAATCTTTACGTTTTTTTGTTTTGCATCTTCCAGAATTTCCAAAGCCAAAGGCATGTATTCGTCTTCGCATATAGAATTTCCTATCTTTCCGCCTTGTGCTTTTACGAAAGTAAATCCCATTCCGCCTCCGATAATAAGATTGTCAACGCGGTCAAGAAGACGCTTGATTATTGTAATTTTCGACGAAACTTTTGAGCCGCCGAGAATAGCCGTAAACGGATGTTCGGGCGCTTCAAGCACTTTATCGATGGCTTTCAGTTCGTTTTCCATCACGTATCCGAACATTTTGTCGCTGGCAAAATATTCGGCAATCAGCGCAGTTGAAGCATGTGCGCGATGCGCCGTTCCGAATGCATCGTTTATATAGCAATCGGCATACGAAGCCAGTTTTTTTGTAAATTCCTTCTGGCTTTCCTTTACTGCTTTTTTTGCAGCAGATTTCACTTCGTCGCTTGCATCTTCGGCAAGTCCGCGCGGTTTGCCTTCTTCTTCGGCATGAAAGCGAAGATTTTCGAGCAGCATTACTTCTCCCGGTTTAAGTTGCGCAGCCATTTGTGCAGCTTTTTCGCCAATGCAGTCGCCGGCAAAAGCAATCGTAACGCCCAAGCGGTTTTCGATAGCGCCAACAATATGCGAAAGCGAAAATTTATCATCATTGTTCTTTTTCGGACGTCCCAAATGCGACATCAAAATTACAGAACCGCCTTTTTCCAGCACTTTTTTGATTGTAGGAATAGCAGCGCGAATACGGGTATCATCGGTTACTTCAAATTTTTCGTTCATAGGAACGTTAAAATCAACGCGTATAATTGCGCGTTTACCGTTGAAATTGTAGTTGTCAATTGTTTGCATATCTTATGATTTTTAATTTATTAATGTCAAAAAGGAATTACAAAAATACTATATTAATTTGAAAAATATCATACAAAATAATATTTTTCTCGTTTTGTTAATAAAATTTGAAGTATATTTGACGCCGTAAATAGATTTATGACATGCAAATTTTGAGTCCCGATAAAAGGTGGAAAGATTATGAACTTGTTGACTGTGGCGATTTTGAAAAACTCGAACGCTTCGGGAAATTCGTTGTACGCCGTCCCGAGCCAAAAGCAGTGTGGGCAAAATCGCTTGACAGTAAAGAATGGGAAAAAATGGCGGATTCTACGTTCAGGCAGGGCGCGGGCTTCGGAAAATCGGGAAAAGAAGACAGCGGAACATGGATAAACAGCGAATCGATGCAGGAGCAATGGATAATAAATTACGAAAACGGAGAAATGAGCTTCAAACTTCGGCTCGGATTGACATCATTCAAGCATGTGGGCGTTTTTCCCGAACAGGCTCCGAACTGGAATTATATTTACGAAACGACAAAAAACCTGAATATCGAAAAACCGCGAATACTGAATTTGTTTGCATATACAGGCGGAGCATCAATAGCGGCAAGACTTGCCGGCGCCGATGTCGTGCATTTGGATTCGGTGAAACAGGTTGTTACATGGGCGCACGAAAACATGCAAATAAGCAAACTCGACAATATCCGCTGGGTAATTGAAGATGCCATGAAGTTTGTAAAACGCGAAGCAAAACGCGGAAACCGCTACAGCGGAATTATTCTCGACCCGCCTGCCTACGGACACGGCGCTGATGGCGAAACGTGGAAACTTGACGAAAATATTTTTGAAATGCTGTCATACTGCAACAAAACGCTTGAGCCTGCAAACAGTTTTTTGTTGCTGAATCTTTATTCAAACGGATTTTCGGCAATAGTTGCCGATACTCTTACAAGGTCTGTTTTCGGCAACGTAAAAGAAAAAACCTTTGGCGAACTTGTGCTTGAAGACAGATTTGGCAAACGTTTGCCTTTAAGCGTTTTTTCGAGAATAAAATTATGAATATTAACATCTAAATTTAATTATAAAAATGATACAATTACTTTCGATAAATTGGAATGTTGACCCGGTTATGTTCAGTCTGGGTTCGATACAAATTCGCTATTACAGCATGTGCTGGGCTTTATGTTTTCTGGTGAGTTATATTATTTTCATAAAAATATTCAAAAAAGAAAAACTTAAACGCGATATTTTAGACAAACTTACTATAAATTACGTCATACCTTTCACCTTTATCGGCGCACGGCTCGGGCATTGCCTGTTTTACGAAGGCGCTTATTATTTAAAATATCCATGGGAAATAATTTTACCCATACACGATGGAAAATTCATAGGATATGCAGGGCTTGCAAGCCATGGCGCAGCCTTTGGTATTTTGCTGGCGCTGTGGCTTTTTTGCCGAAAATATAAAAAACCTTTTATCTGGTCGCTCGACAGAATTGCGATTGCCGTACCTGTTGCAGGCGCCATTGTCCGTTTCGGAAACTTGATGAATTCCGAAATTTATGGACACGCAACAAACCTTCCATGGGGATTTGTGTTTGTACGGGCAGGCGAAACCGCTCCCGCCCACCCTGCGCAAATATACGAAATGCTTGCATACATATTACTTTTCGCTGTTTTATATTATCTGTTTTTCAAGAAAGATTTCGGAATCAGAAAACCGGGACTAATCTTCGGATTATTTTTGACAGGACTTTTTACTGCACGTTTTCTCATAGAATTTGTGAAAGAAATTCAGGTTGACTTTGAAAGGCAAATGTCGCTGAACATGGGACAGTGGTTAAGTTTGCCCTTTATAATTGCAGGCATAATAATACTCGTTTACTCTTTGCGGAAGAACGTTTCGATAAATAAACACAACTGATAACAGGCGTAATTTCTGAATGTCAGACTTTCTTTTAGCGTACACGCTGAAGTTCCTGGCTTACATGCTGAAGTTCCTGGCGTACATGCTGAGGTTCCTGGCTTACATGCCGAAGTTCCTGGCGTACATGCTGAAGTTCCTGGCGTACATGCTGAAGTTCCTGGCGTACATGCCCAAAGACCTGGTGTACACCGCCAGACATTGAATAAAGCATATTAAAAAACATAAGAAAGCGCAATTTTCAGTTGCGCTTTCTTCGATTTTTACGGCGTAAAAATTTTTTTATTCCAGCTTGTGTATAGCCAGTCCCGAACGCAGTTTAGGTTCAAACCATGTAGTTTTGGGCGGCATAATGTTTCCCGTGTCGGCAATATCCATCAGTTGTTTCATTGATACGGGAAAGAGGGCAAATGCTGCCGCCATTTCGCCGTTATCTACACGGTGTTTGAGTCCCTGCAGTCCGCGAATACCTCCTACAAAATCGATGCGGTTTGAGGTTCGGAGATTTCCAAGATTCAATATTTCTTCGAACACAAGGTTTGAAAGAATTGTTACATCAAGCGTTCCGATAGGGTCGGCATCGTTGTATGCGCCTTGCCTTGCCGTGAGCGAATACCATTCTCCGCCGATGTACATCGAAAAGTTGTGAAGTCTGTCGGGTTTGTATGTTTCTTTTCCTTTATGCTCTATGATAAACGATTTTTCGAGTTTCGCGATAAATTCTTCTTTGCTCAATCCGTTTAAATCTTTTATCAGACGATTGTAGTCAATAATCATCAAATTGCTTGATGGAAAAATCACAGCCATAAAATAATTGTATTCTTCTTTGCCTGTATGATATTTGTTTTTATTTCGTTTTTCTTCGCCTACTCGCGCGGCTGCCGCAGTACGGTGGTGTCCATCGGCAACATAAAGCGCTGGCACAGATGCAAATATTTCAGTTATTCTTTCATTAATTTCATCGTCATCGATAATCCAGAAATCATGTCCGAAGCCATCTTCGTCGGCAATAAAACTGTAAACGGGAACTTGACCTGCAACAATTTTGTCAACTATTTCGTTCATTTCATCAACGTCTGGATAAGCGAAAAAAACAGGTTCGATATTGGCATTTTGTATTCGTACGTGAATCATTCTGTCGTCTTCTTTGTCTTTTCGGGTAAGTTCGTGCTTTTTTATTTTACCGCTCAAATAGTCTTCAACATTTGCACAGGCAACAAGTCCGTATTGCACTCTGCCGTTCATTGTTTGCGAATAGATATAATATTTTTCTCTGTCATCCTGTAACAGCCAACCCTGTTCCTGCCATTTTTTGAAGTTTTCAACAGCCTTGTCGTATGCCTGCTGCGAATGTTCATCAATTATCGGGTCAAAATCAATTTCGGGTTTTGTAATGTGCAATAAGGATTTTTCGCCAGCTTCGGCTTTTGCCTCTGCCGAATTCATTACATCATAAGGGCGCGCCGATACCTGTTTTGCTATTTGTTTCGGTGGGCGCAATGCGCTAAAAGGTTTAATTTTAACCATATCTTTTATCTTTTTATATTTTAAAGTTCAATGAATATCTATATTTTTTAATGTTTTAAAAAATTATTTATTTACTTGAAAAGTTGTATCTCCGTATTTGAAATAGTTTACGATTTGATGTGCTGCGGCTAATCCTGCATTAATATTTGCTTCGGCAGTTTCGGCTCCTAATTTTTGGGGCGTTGCAAAAATGCGAGAAGCAAATTTTTGCTGCAATTCGGATATGTTCGAAGGTGCGACGTCTGTTGCATATTTCATATCTGTACGGTCTGCGAGAAGTTTCAGCAAATCATCTTCATCAATCACTTCCCTGCGAGCCGTATTTATCAGACAACCGCCTTGTGGCATGAGATTAAGCAATTTGTAGTTGATTGATTTTTTTGTTTTGTCGTTTGCAGGAATATGTAACGAAACATAATCGCAATTTGAATATAAATCTTCAACCATATCGACTGCCGTAATTCCATCGGCTTGCATGGTTTCTTTTTGCACAAACGGATCGAAAGCCCAAATTTGCATTTCGAATCCTTTTGCGATGCGGGCAACCATGCGTCCTACGTTTCCATAGGCGTGAATTCCAAGCCTTTTCCCTTTCAATTCGCTGCCTGTTCCTGCATTAAATTTGTTGCGGTTCATAAAAACCATCAAACCTGAAACAAGTTCGGCAACTGCATTTGAATTTTGTCCCGGAGTGTTCATTGCCACAATGTTTTTTTCGGTACATGCAGCCAAATCAAGATTGTCGAAACCTGCGCCTGCCCGTACAACTATCTTCAATTTTTCGGCTACTTCTATAACCTGTTTTGTAACTTTATCGGAACGTACAATTAATGCATCAGCATCCGTAACCGCCGATAGTAATTGAGATACATCAGTATATTTCTCAAGTAAATGAAGTTCGTGTCCCAAACTTTCTACAATTTTGCGAATGCCGTCGATGGCAATTTTTGCAAAAGGTTTTTCTGTTGCTATTAATATTTTCATGATAATTTTATTTATTTGTCTGTTTGTTTATTTGTCTAAAATTTCAATATTGCGTTTTTGACATATATCAATAAAATCTTTTTTGTTGAAAGTGATTAAACAGTCTATTTTATAACTAACATCTTCTAAAATTAACCGTATGATATTATCCACTAAACTCAAATTCCTTTTTTTACTTTCATCAGTAAAAGTAATTCTTAAAGCATCTGTTTTAATTGAGTCATCATTCACAATTGTAACATTATTACGTTTAAGAATATTCTCAAATTCAGTTTTTGCCACTGTATTTTTCATAAATTTTGTATTTATTGATTCATACAAGGTAGGAAATGGTATAATAACATTACTCATATTCAAATATTCCACAATATTTATTGCTTTTGTATAGTATGCATCTCCTGTATCATACAAGGCAAACCAGAAACCACTGTCAACAATTACATTTATCATTACACATCTTCATTTGTTGGTTTTTGCTTATATCCTTCCCATGGATTGGCTTTTCTATTACCGAAAATATATTTGCCTGCATATTTTCCATCTGCTTTTTTATATATCACATAAAAACGTTCTCCATTCTTCACTTCAACATTTTTACTGATTTCGGACTTTAATTTTTCAATTAAATCTTCATTGTCAATATTCATTTTGAAAAAAGCAACATTATTTCCACATTCCACTGCATCAAGATTATCTAACCATTGATACAAACCGGAATAATCTCCTCTTATTCCTAAATCATAAGATAACCATATACTTGTTTTCATAATTTTATTATATTTTTTCAAATTCCTGCATGCATTTTACCAGTTCCTGTACGCTTTCGACCGGCAACGCATTGTAGCACGATGCTCTAAATCCGCCAACAGAACGATGTCCTTTAATTCCAACCATTCCGCGCGATTTTGCAAATTCCATAAAAACAGTTTCTTTATCTTTGTATTCTTCTTTCATCACAAAGCAAATATTCATGTACGAGCGTGCATCATTTACGGCAGTTCCAGTAAATATTGAGCTGCGTTCGATTTCTTCATAAAGAATTTCGGCGCGTTTTTTTGCGAGTTCTTCCATTTTTTCTATTCCGCCCGATTCTTTTATCCATTTCAACATTTCTTTCATCACAAAGATAGAAATCACCGGAGGCGTGTTATACATCGATTCGTTTTTGATATGAATCCTGTAATCAATCATAGATGGAAGCTGGCGCGAAACTTTTCCCAATATATCTTCACTAACGATAACAAAAGTTACTCCTGCCGGACCTACGTTTTTTTGTGCGCCTCCATATATCAAAGCGTATTTTGAAACATCAACTCTGCGCGTCATAATATCAGACGACATATCGGCGACAAGGTTCACAGGACAGTCGAAATCTTCGCGAATTTCTGTTCCGTAAATTGTGTTGTTTGTTGTGATATGAAAATAGTCGGCATCCGCAGGAACTGTCCAGCCTTTGGGAATGTAATTGTAATTTTTGTCTTTCGAAGATGCAACTATGACAGTTTCGCCAAACGCTGCCGCTTCTTTTGCCGCTTTACTTGCCCATACTCCCGTGTCGAGATAAGCGGCTTTTTTTTCGAGTAAATTATAGGGAACAGACAAAAATTGCGTGCTTGCTCCGCCTGCTAAAAAAAGTACATGATAACCATCAGGTATGTTCAACAATTCTTTCCATAATGCGCGACATTCGCTCATTACGGCTTCCCAGTCTTTCGAACGGTGCGAAATCTCCAATACCGACAATCCGTTAAAATTAATAATTGCTTTTGCCGTAGCATCAAGCGTTTGTTGTGGCAGGATACATGGACCTGCTCCAAAATTGTGTTGTTTCATATTCTTAAATAATTTTATTTTTTAAACATTCAAAATATTTTCCAAAAGTACAAAATTTAAGTTGAACAGCAAAAAAAATATACAAATAATAATCATTTTTTAATTTTTAGTTATTTGTATTAAGTTTTGAATATGATATATTTGTAATTGATACTAACATGCAAATAAATTTAAAATTAATAATTGTTCATTACTAATTTTTTCGGATTGCTTTGGCGCTACGTCCTTGCAAAGACGCACTTGTTCATAGTGTTTCAGATAGATTATACATCATTTCATTGTTAATTTTTAAAATACAGTACACGCAGCACAGCGATTATGTTTTTACCTCCGTTCCGCAGAAACGAAACGGAGGCAAAAACTGACAAGTGTCCGTTGAAATGTTTGTATATTTATTGTTTAGAAATTATTTATTCTTTGCGCTGTGTAAAAATGCGAGATTAAAAAGCAAAACCTGAAATTTCTGGATTAAATCGTAGCGTAGCCAATCCAGAATGTCAAAAACTCACAAATTTATACCAAACAAAGTATATTATAATTTTTTCAATCCTTTCGTTTGAGTTTTGTCGGTTACTTCAACAATACTTATTGCATAACCTCCGCCGGGCGCTGACTTTTGTACAAGTTTTGATTTGCTGTCAACTATGACTTTGCGAATGACGTAAGCCTGCGGATTTGTTTTATAATGAGCATTGTCGGCATCCGAATAAATTGTTGCAATATATTGTTTTCCGTTATCAAGAAAATCAAATGATATTTTAGATACAAAACCTTTTTCGCCGCAAACATTACCTACAAACCAGTCGGAACTTCCTTTTGCTCTGCGTGCAACTGTGATATGTTCGCCCGGTTCGGCTTCGAGATATTTGCTGTCGTCCCAATCAATGGCAACGTCCTTAATAAATTGAAATGCATCTAAAAAACGATTGTAATTTTCGGGCAAATCGGCTGCCATTTGCAATGGACTCGACATTGCAACATACAATGCCAACTGATTTGCTATTGTAGAATTTACATGCGAATTATTGCCCGGATTGACTTTTGCTATATCCATTTCAAATATTCCGGGCGTATAATCCATTGGACCGCCAATAAGACGAGTAAAAGGCAAAATTGTAACATGATTAGGTTTGCTTCCGCCGAAAGCCTGATATTCGGTTCCCCGCGCCGATTCGTTTCCTATAAGATTAGGATAAGTACGGCAAATACCTGTTGGTCGTACAGCCTCGTGTGCATTAACCATTATTTTGTATTCTGCTGCTTTTTCGATTGCATATTGATAATGATTTACAGTCCACTGGCTGTAATGATAAAATCCGCGTGGAATTATATCGCCGACATAACCGCTTTTTACGGCATCGTAGCCGTTATCTTTCATAAATTTATAAGCCTCATCAATATGGCGTTCGTAATTGCGAACTGACGATGATGTTTCGTGATGCATAATCATTTTTATATCTTTGCTTGCTGCATATTTGTGAATTTCGTCAACATCGAAATCGGGATAAGGCGTTTGAAAGTCGAAAACATAATCCTTTGATTTTCCAAACCAGTCTTCCCAACCGATGTTCCAGCCTTCAACCAGTACGGCATCAAATCCGTGCAGGGCTGCAAAATCAATATATTCTTTTACATGTTTTGTTGTTGCTCCGTGCCGTCCGCTTGGTTTGGTTTTTGTATAATCGGTAATTCCAAGTTGTACGCTCGGTAAGTCGGCGGTATAAGCCCAATCCTTTGCTCCCGTTATCATTTCCCACCAAACGCCTATGTATTTTGTCGGCTTAATCCACGAAACATCTTTTATCTTACATGGCTCGTTGAGATTAAGCGTAATATTCGACGCCAAAATATCGCGAGCATCATCGCTTACAATAACTGTCCGCCAAGGGCTTGTGCAAGGCGCTTGCAAGTGTCCTTTTGTTCCTTTTGTGTCGGGTGTCAACCACGATTCGAAAATGAAATTTTTATCATCCAAGTTTAGATGCATGCAAGCATAATTTATCAAAGCGGCTTCGTGCAGATTTATGTACAGTCCGTTATCGGTTTTCAGCATCAATGCCGTTTGTACGCCTGTTTGCGAAAATGGCGTTTGCGATGAGTTTGGCGTAATTGCTTTTGACATCAGTCCTCGAATTTCAGACAGCCGCGAAGTCGTATAATCATATTCCTGAGTGTCATAGTCGCCTGCTATCCAAAAAGCGGTGTGGTCGCCTGTCATTGCAAACTGAGTCTTTTCTTCTTTTAACACAAAGTAAATCAAATTTGTCTGTTGTGGAAATTCATAA
The DNA here is from genome assembly GCA_031269545.1 of Prevotellaceae bacterium. Lineage (GTDB taxonomy): Bacteria > Bacteroidota > Bacteroidia > Bacteroidales > UBA932 > JAIRKV01. The sequence goes on along the minus strand of JAISYZ010000129.1, from coordinate 7,154 downwards.
CGGAAGCCTAAACCATCGTCGAACAGGCGAAAGCGTATAATTATCTGCCTTTCGGTTGATGTCTGTTCCAGAGTTACTGCAAACTCGTTATAATTATTTCTAATGTCTTTTGTTTCGCCCCAAACAGGTTGCCATGTTTCGTCAAATTCGGCTGTTTCTGTTTTAATTATTTTGAAGCCGCTGTAAAGATTTGTTTTTTTGTCGGCATCAGCAACAATCGGAGTTTCGAGCGAAAAGTCGTCGAAATTGCGTTGTGGAGTTTCGGGTATCAATTCAAAACCCAATTTGCTTGGTTTTATTACTTCTTTTCCGTTGTACGAAAGACTGTACACAGGACATCCGTCATCGGAAACTGAAAAATTTGCAGTCAAATTTTTGTTTGGAGAAGTAAATGTTTGAGCGCTCGCCATCGAGCATGAAATCAATAGTAGTAAAAGTGCTTTTTTCATATTTGTATTTTGTTTAATTATGAATTATAAATTTCAATCTGTATAATGATATTCGTAACTTTTTATAGTTTTGCTTTTGTCATCAGCAATCCAAAGTAAGCGTCCCGAATTATCATATCCATAATAAGTTTGCATTCCGTTAGGTGCTGTAATCATATCAAAACCTACCAACGGTCTATATTTGTACGTTGTTATTTGAGCATCGGGTAATTGAGTGCGTAAGTTATTCAACATATCCCAGTCAGTTGATGATGGTGCAATTTTAGCAGATATATTCATTAATGTTGTTTCCTGAATTTTAGATGTTAATTGTGCATAAGTGGAATTTTTCAGTTCTGCTATAGGATATTGATGGTTATATCCCCAAACATAAGTAACACTTATATTATTCGCATCTGTATATTGTAGTATGTTTCCTGAACTGTCGTACTTATCATAGGTTATAAAAGTCTTTGATTCATTAGCATTTTGTCCATCATAACGAAAAATCTCTTCGTCTTTAGGTAATATTAATCCTTTGGTTATAGTATTATCATCTGTATAATGTATATGTTTTATTTTTGTAGTCTTTCCATAACAACCTGTAAGAGTGCGTATTTTTGGAGATATAATGTTTTTTGCAACCATTCTTTTGTATATATCTTCCGTATAATATTGAGGATAATAATACACACTGTAGCAATATCCTCCATTAGAACTTGTTTGTTCCATATATGATAAAAAATTATTACTGTTATAACTATAGTTCTCAATATTGACAATAGAATCAACTCCAAAATATTGTATTGTGGTTTTCTGTTCCAATAGACTTTCAAAATCGAATACAGGATAATAGCCAAATAAGCATCTTTCATAATAATCAATAGTTCTATCTGCCTCTGGATGAAAACATCTAAGCATAAACAAACTGTAACCTCTAATATTAACGCCATAATATAGAGGCGATTCTTTATTTCGATATTCAAATGTTTCTTGCATTTCTTTTATTCCTGCTGCATTATAATATACTCTTTTTTTAATAGTTCCATTTTCGGGTTTACTTGAATCTTTAAATGCTGGCAAATTGTTTTGAGGCGCTTCGCCAAAGTCAACAAGATGTATTCCTGTTTTATCCGGCGTATTATTATAGTAAGTTTCTATGCTTCCATTGGATATATTGCCTGCACCAATAGTTTGTTTTATTACCTTATCGTATCCAACGCCGGAGAATGAAGACAAAGGATTATCCGCATAATTGCCGGATGTAGAACAATTTAATATTTTATAATAAACTGCATCTATTGAAGAGTTTGCTGATCCTGCCACGCCAATCTTGAATAAAGGTACGCTTACATAATTATACCAGATAAAATGAAAGAACCGTAATGGAGTAATAGCCTTACCTCCGGAATATGCATAATGTTCTTCTTTAATACTATTTCCAGAATAATCCAGAAACCGTATTTTATTTACTCGCAGTCCATGTCCTTTTGATATGTTATTAGTAAGCGAATCATAGTCGGGAACCCAATAATTTAAAAATTGGTTGAGTTCGTATTCAAATGTTGTTTTACCTCCGGTAGGATATTGAATTTTTTCAAGAATACCGGCTTTTGTATATTGTAAACGAGCAGAATGATTATTGTAGGTAACTTCGGGATTTGATAATGAAGTTACGGCTTCAAATGTTTGGTTATAAGGAAATTTATTTTTCCAACGGACAGGATTAGGCACTAAACTGCTATTGGATGTTTGCCCATTGTAATATCCCCAATAATCGGTAGCACAACTGTTAATCGAGGGGAGAGACTGGTTATCATAGAAAAAAAGATAAGGGTTTTCGTCGTTAATTTTTATTGATATTAATTTTAATTTTCTGGACTTATTATCTGTGCCGGAATAATAATCATAAGTAAATACAGTTTTTTTAACTGTTTCATTATTGTTGTTATATACAGATATTTTATCTAATTTGCGTTTACCCGGTATATCTGTTCTGTTAGACATTGAAAAAGTAATACTGCCATTTGGAAATTGAATAGAAGACAGATAGTATTGAGTTTCTTTCAGCCATGTACAAGTGTCAATAGAAGGAGATTTTTTAGTGTTAAAATTAGGATGCTGGGAAATATATCCGGTTGCACATCCACCATAATTACATGTTAAGACAGTATTGTGAGACGTTATTGGTATCGTTTTGGTACTTGGGTTTAAAACAGTATAAAATGCTCCTATATTAACATAGTTATAATTAATTTCTTCTCCATTTACAGTAATTAATTTGTCTAAAAACCATATCCTGCTTTGTACACAATATGTTCTGTTCATGGATAAATTTTCAACATCCGAATGAGTTGAAAAATAATATTTATTTCCATCAGGATCTATTACTTCCCATTGTCCAGACTCTTCACCTGTATATTTCACGGAATAACCTTTTTTGTTCAGTACAATAATTCGAGGTATTCCCGATGAATATTTGTGCGCTTCGAAAATACATGAAAGCGTTTCGCCTCTTATTGTTATTCTAAATATATCAGGTTCGGAATCATCTATTCCGCCGAGCATGTTATCTTTTTGGATATATCTCCCATTAACGGGCATATATCCGAATGTTGAAATTGCAAATCCAAAATCTTTTACAACAGAATAAACAGGAAACGAGTTACCTGTAATGACAGGTGTCCCGCAGGTACTATACTGAAACGATGTATAATACGACCCACCGTTCGATACCCAGTTAGGATATACAAAATTTGCGTAAGCATGATAAAATACTCTTATATCATCTTCATCTTTCACTATTTGTACTATTTTGGTATCAAGAGTTAAATCCCATCCCAAACCAACCCAGCTTGCTTCCTGCGTAACTTTTAAGCCCCCTGCGTGATATGCGAGAGTTAAAGGAATTTTCAATGTTTTTGAATCAATCTCGTAAAGAGGAATAGAAATATTAGGAATACCTGTATATTCACTTACAGGCAATTCATCGTATTTCATAAATTCCGATACAACAGGCGATTTGCCTATAATATTTGTTCTCTCATAAAAATTTGGGTTTTGACCGTATGATATTTTTATATTTGCTATAAAAATAATTACCCAAAGAATAAATTTTTTTTTCATTGTTTTTTAATGTTTTGTCCTAAAAAAATTAGGTTATTATTAAATTATTTCTGTTTTTTATTTTAAATGCACGTCATATATAATTAATTCTATACGCATATAGACTTATAATCCATCTGCCAATTTCTGTTTCTAACATTCTTGCGCCAAAGTCTAAATATCCCAAATCTCTTATCGTTTGTTTTTCTTTGCCGCTGAAGCCCCAACGATTGGTAGAAGTAATCAAATCGGGGTTTTCATGTTCTTTGCCAAAGGGGTAAAAATCTTTCTGTTCCATTTTTTAAAATTTTAAAATATATTAATCAATAAATATATATCCATTTTTAAATTTTGCTATTATAAGCGGAGCAATAAAAGACAATATTATATAAACAGTTACTATTATATTTCCTATTATTCGAGATTTTCTTGATTCACATCTGTATTTTTTCAACACCTTGGCTATTACTTCATGTTTTTCATAATGATTTATTATAAATAAACCTGCTATAAGAAATAATATAACCCATTTGGGAATATTGCCAAGTAACAATACAGTAAGGGTTAATGAATTGATCAATAATACAAATGCCATGGATTTTCCTGCAAAAGATTTTTGCACTTTATACAATTTATACCATAAATAATCAAGAGGATTATTCATAAATAATATTTTGTGTAATTTATTTGCCATAATTTATAATATATTTTGTATTGTTATATGATATATTGCCACTAAATAAACTAAAACAAAGGATAATATTATATATAATGTAATAATAATATTGCCTCTAATTCGTGCTTTTTCCGATTCATTTTTATACTTCCATAAAACTTTTGCCTGTTTTTTGCGACTCATATACGGAAATACTAGCACTGCTTGTATTACAAAACATATAAAAATAGACATTATAGTAAGAGAACCTAATATTATTATAACAATAGTTAGCATGTTTGCGCCCACTAATACACCCATACATGTAGTATCTGTCATATGATTATTACTTTGATTAAAGAACATCAGCATATTTCGTATTTTATACCATAAATAATCTAACGGATTGTTCATAAAGATATTTTTTAATAATTTGTTATTTATCTGTATTATCATATTTATAATATATTTTGTATTGTTATATGATATTTTGCAACTAAAAATACAACAACAAAACTTAGTATTACATAAACTGTTACAATAATATTACCTCTTATTCGTGATTTTTCCGATTCGTTGTAATATTTTCTTATAATTTTTCGTTTTTTCTTATATCGTGTATATGGATGTGCTATAAATGAGCATAAAATAATTAATAATATAGAAGTTCCAAACGAAGCAACATCCATACCAAATACTACAAGACATATAGTATATGAATTTACAAACAATAATGTAACCATGGGTACAGTAGGATATGGTTCTCGTGTATAAAATGACATTTTATACATTTTATACCACAAATAATCAATTGGATTGTTCATAAAATATTTTTCATTGTATTATATATCCATTCTTTATTTTCGCAATTATAAAAGGTGCTGCAATAGATAATATGACATAAACTACTACTATTATATTACCTGTTATTCGTGATTTTTCCGATTCACAACGGTATCTTTTTAAAACCTGAGCTTGTTTTTTACGTCTCAAATAAGGAAAAGATAACATTGAAGGAATAATTATTATAAATATCCATACATATTGATTAGGAATATTCCCAAATATCAATAAAATGATTGTAAACAAATTAGATATTAATACTGCTCCAATAGGTCCAATATCTGTAGTCGCAGAATTACCACCTTTGTCAATACATTTAAACCACTTATATGTTTTATACCACAAATAATCTAAAGGATTGTTCATAATCATTTTTTTCATTTATATTACCATCCCCATATATAAGTATTTGGATTTGTAAATTTCTTTCGCAAATAACGTTCTCCTTCATTTACACCATTAATAAAAAATTTACCTGCTTTCTTATATTGAGAGTACATCAATGCAAATCCTGCTCCGTATCCACTGCCAAAAGTAGATATTACATTAACGGCTGCATCTATAAATCCTTCGGTAGTCATTGTTCCATTAATAGCGGAATAACCATCTATCAATAATTGTGTATAACCTATTCCTTTTCCTATTCCTTTTATAGTTTTAGTAATATTACCAAATTTACCTGAAGCATCCATAAAATTCGCTATTGCATTAGCGGCATTAGAGCCTGTAGATATATATTCATTGTATTTGTCCCAAAAATCAGATATGCCTTCAAAGGAGTTTACAGTAGTAATTATACCACGGTCTGCCATCATTACTTGCAGTACTGTTTTCATACTGTATCTGCTATCTCTGTCGTAAGACAAGATTGCTCCACCTAAACTGTAATATGTGTTATTATCTGCATCTGTATATGTTTTACCTAAATGAGTATAGCCTTCTTTTTCCATTTCTTCAGGGCTTAAAGTGCCTTCAACATATACATATCTCTTCACTATCTCAGCAGATTTTTCTTTAGTTCTTTCATATGTGTGGCTGTAACAGTACCAATCCATGCCAGTCGGATCAACATATTTTATAGGATTATTCATACAATAAACATACGGACTTATTGAATAATACTTTTCCGCCAGCGGGTCTATCACAAACCATCTTCCAATTTCTGCATCTAACATTCTTGCGCCAAAATCTAAATATCCCAAATCTCTTATCGTCTGTTTTTCTTTGCCTGAAAATGTGTAGCGGTTTGTAGAAGTAATCAAATTCGGGTTTTCGTGTTCTTTGCCAAAGGGGTAAAAATCTTTCTGTTCTTTAATTATTCCTGCATTATCTATTATTACTCTTGTACTTCCCAAATGGTCGGTTATGAAATAGTTTATATCATACATATTATTAGATGTTTTGTTTATTCGCCCGCCGCCAAAATTTGTGCTTTCGAAAGTTCTTACATTATTATCGTTTACATAAACCAAAGAGCCGAGATAATCGAAACCTTTATTATCGTTACCAATAACTGCCGATTTTACTCCATCCGCTAAATATGTATATTTACTTTGCAGTCCCAAATCATCGTATATTTGATACGGCAAATTCAGTAAATTATATTCAAATTCAAGTCCGCGCTCGCTTTGATAATTCATGTTGCCGTTAGCATCGTAGCCGTAGGTAATATTCTTTGTTCCGGTAATACTCATCAATCGGTTGCCATCGTAATTACATATAAAATTATCCTGTAAATCATTCGGTTTATATCTGATAAAATGCTTAATATTACCGTTTTTGTCGTATTCGGGAATATGTTCGGTACATATATTTCGCTTTATATCGTCTGCAAAATAAATGAAACTGCCTGTAAGACGGTTATGTTTATCGTAAGAAAATGTGTAGGTTTGAGGCATCATTTCTTCTACAGTCCACATCCATTCTGTTATGTTGCCCGTATAACTTGGCTCGGTATTTGGCTTATTTGGATTGTAATACGCAAGTTTCATATTAAACACGTTGTTGGCGCCTTGTTTCGCACGTTTTTGCGTTATCCAGCCCTGTATATTGTATTTTGTAGAATCGGTTATCAAATTGTTATCATAAATCTTTGCAATTTGCTGTCCAAGTTCGTTGTATTT
>JAISYZ010000107.1 GCA_031269545.1 Prevotellaceae bacterium | reverse complement strand
ATACCTCTTCTGCCTGAAAGGCAGGACTTCTTAATCACTTGTCGCACCTTTCAGGTGCAGGTTCGTGAGACGGCTTTTTCCGCAAACTGCGCTATCGCTTGTATGCGGTTATGAAAATTACGTCCTTTGGCTCCGCCGATTTTCAATTCAGGACGGCGTGATATTGACCGGTGTGTATAACTGTGTGCGGTATAATAGCACCTCAAAAAAAGACTTAACCCCGATGATATGAAAACTTTGCAGTTTAAATTTTTTTACTACCTTTGCGCCCAATTTTAACAAACGTTTGTTTAGTATTTTCTTGATAAAATTCTATAAGGCTTACTGCCTTTCGCTTTTGTGGGATTACACGTTTTGAATAATAACAATTTAATTATACAAATCAAACATTATATAATATTAAAAATTATGTAAAAAGAATCTTCGAGCCGATACAAATCAAGCGTGTAAATATTATTTTTTATGACTACTTTTAAAAATTTGGGATTATGTGATGAAATAATCACTGCTGTCGATTATTTAGGCTTCGAAAATCCCATGCCTGTACAGGAACAGGTAATTCCGTTCGTAATGAACGACACATGCGATTTAATTGCGCTGGCGCAAACAGGAACAGGAAAAACGGCTGCATTCGGTTTGCCTTTGTTGAATTTAATAAACAACGAAAAAAAACATATTCAGGTTTTGATACTGTCGCCTACACGCGAGTTGTGTATTCAGATTTCAAACGATTTGAAAAATTATTCGCAATACATGTACGGTACAAAAATCGTCCCTGTTTATGGAGGCGAAAACATTGTCTCGCAAATAAAACAATTAAGCGAGCAGCCTCAAATACTTGTTGCAACGCCGGGACGTTTGATAGATCTTATCAACAGAAAAAAAGTTAAACTCGACAATGTGAAATTTTTAGTTCTCGACGAGGCTGACGAAATGCTGAACATGGGTTTTCAGGAAGATTTGGAAACAATTCTGCAAAGCGTTCCCGACGAACGCCGAACCTTGCTTTTTTCGGCAACGATGCCCAAAGAAATCGAACATATTGCTCAAAAATACATGAACGATTCAAAATCTATTTCTATCGGAGTACGCAATTCGGGCAGCGACAACGTCGAACATATTTATTATACTGTGCAAGCATCAAATCGTTATTTGGCGCTCAAACGCATTGTTGACATAAATCCCGATATTTACGGAATAGTATTTTGTCGCACAAGGCAAGAAACAAAAGAAGTTGCCGAAAAACTTGTGCGCGATGGTTATAATGCCGATGCTCTTCATGGCGATTTAAGCCAGCCGCAGCGTGATTCGGTGATGAACAAATTTCGTATTCGAAATCTGCAAATACTTGTTGCAACCGATGTTGCCGCCCGCGGACTTGATGTAAATGATCTTACGCACATTATAAATTATAATCTTCCCGATGATGTCGAAATTTATACTCATCGCAGCGGACGAACAGGAAGGGCAAACAAAAAAGGCATCTCCGTTTCGATTATTCACACGCGCGAACATAACCGTATTCGCGAAATAGAACGTATGGTTAAGAAAACATTTACGAAAGAAAATGTTCCATCGGGTTTGGATATTTGCAAACGTCAACTTTTTTATCTGATAGAACGAATGGAACATGTACAGATAAACGACGAGCAAATCGACCAATTTCTTCCTCACTTATTCAAAAAACTTGAATATCTTCCGAAAGAAGACATTATAAGACGTTTTGTTTCGCTCGAATTTAACAGATTTCTTGATTATTACAAAAATGCTGTCGATTTGAATGTTCCCGACAAACCTGCTCGAAACGAAAAGCAAAAATCGCAAAAGGAAAGCCGTTACGATAATCGCGATAACAGAGAAAGAGCATCCAAACGCGGACAGCGAATAAGAATGAAAATAAATTTCGGAGCCAAACAAAATGCTTCGCCTCGCGCAATTTTGGGACTTATAAATGACGTAACAAACGACAAATCAATAAATATAAATAACATTGAAATATCGAATAAATTTACATTTTTTGATGTTTTTGCCGATCAGTCCGAGCAACTTATAAATGCTTTTTACAGGAATAATCGAAGTCCGTTTTCGTTGGATATTGCCAAAGAAGGGAAAAGACAAAGACAGTATCACAGCAGCGAAAATAATTTTTATGAAAATGCCCGAATAAGAGCAAAATCAAATAAATCGCAAAAAAGAAACAGCGACAAACGCAGAAGAAATAAAATGAGCAGAAAACGGTTTTAAAATAAGATTTAATACGGAATACGAAATAGGCTGTAAAGAAATTCATGTTCCAGATTTAATATAAAACAAGCAACATTTTTCATCTTAATTTTTGTTTTTCGCTTATATTTTAAACAAAGTGATTACCTTTGTAAATCGTAATCATTTTTAGTGTAAATTATGTCAAAGGTAAAAGTTTCTGCAATATCATATCTCAATACAATTCCGTTTATCTACGGATTGCAAAACTCATCGATACTGTCAAAAATCGACATTACTTTTGATGTGCCGTCAACCTGCGCCAAACGTCTGAATGACAATACTGCCGATATTGGCATTGTGCCTGTTGCCGTAATTCCTTCGTTACCTGAATATCATATAATCAGTAATTTTTGTATCGGAGCAAAAGGAAAAGTGCGAACTGTCGCTTTGTTTTCAAATTCAAATATCGACAGGATAAAAACAATATATCTTGATAACGATTCGCGAACATCGGCATTGCTGGTACAAATTTTGGCTCATAAATACTGGAAAATCACACCCGAATTTAAACCGCTCAATCATTTAGATTACGGCGCAGAAAATGTCGCTTATATGCTCATAGGCGATAAAGTCTTTGATGCCGAAAATCGGTTTGCATATTCGTTCGACTTGAGCGATGAATGGTATAAATTCAAAAAAATGCCTTTTGTATTTGCAACGTGGACAGCCAATAAAAAATTGAACGAAGATTTTTTGCGCGAATTTAATGCCGCGCTTGCTTTCGGCATCAACAATATTCAAGATGCAATAGAGCAGCAAAGTAACGGAATTGATAAAAATACGGCAATAGAATATTTTGAGAAAAACATAAGTTTTGAATTTGATTCATTAAAGCGACAGGGTTTGACCGAATTTTGGAATCTCGCACTCGAAGAAATAAAGCGCGACCGAGTCCGATGACTGTTCGAAATCATATTGCATTAATGCAAAATTAACCGAAAGTACAAACTCAAAAAATAAAAAAATCATGTTCTACATTTACTATAAAACACAAAATAACATAATACAAAGCGCAGATATACAGACTCTTCAAAGATTAGATCCGCAAGATATTATTTGGATTGACCTGAACGACCCGACAGGCGACGAAAAACGCGAAGTAGAAATGTTTTTGGAAACCGAAATCCAAAGTCGCGCACAAGCCGAAGAAATAGAAAGCACATCTCGATATTTTGAAACCGAAAACGCAATTTTTGCAAATACTAACTTTCTTATTTCGCAACCCGAATCGTTTATCTACGACACAGTTTCGTTTACTTTATGCAAAGAAATATTAATAACTCTGCACAATTCGGATTTGCGAACGCTTACCGAAACAGGACGCAAATTGCAACGAAATCCGCAACTTATGCCGACAGGATTTCACCTGATGATAGCAATACTAGAACAGCGAATCGACCTTGATGCCGATATGATTGAAGGCATAGCAAAAGAAATTGCATATATGAGCAAACAAACAAGCTTGGGCGAAAAAGTAGATGAAGAACAACTGCTTTATATAAATCAAATGCAGGAAAATACAATGCTTATACGCGAAAATATAATCGACAAACAGCGAGTACTTTCAAGCATTTTACGAAGCAATAAATTTCCACACGATCTGTATCAAAAACTGAATTTTATGATTAAAGATATAAATTCGCTGATAAATCACACCGATTTCAGTTTCGAGCGTCTTGAATATCTGCAAAATACTTTACTCGGTCTTATCAACATCGAACAAAACAAAATCATAAAAATATTCACGGTAGCAACAGTTATATTTGCGCCACCAACACTTATCGCAAGCATATACGGAATGAATTTTAAAGCAATTCCCGAATTTGAATGGATATTGGGTTATCCGTTTGCAATAGGACTCATGGTTACTGTGTCGCTGATAATTTTATGGTATTTCCGAAAGAAAAAATGGTTGTAAAATTATATTAAAAAGGAAATATTATGGCAATAATCTGTACAACGAAGCGGAGGAAAATGGCTTTGAATTGAGAATAATCAAATAAAGGCAGTAATTTTGAAAAAATATAATAATAAATATTTATGGCGCAATTAAATAAAGACGAAAAAAAAACATTAGACACAATCAAGGCAACTCCGTATATGCAGAAAACGATTGCTTTGGTTGATGATTTTGTGGCAAAGCACGAAAGTAAAAACGAGAAAGTTGCTTTTTTGGCTGTTTTTGACGAAGTTTTCAGAATTTTGAACGAGGCAAAAACGGCTGTTGATACCTACTTATCCGATAGGAAAGCAAAAGGCGAAATAAAAGACGAAAAGCAGGCATTGAAATCCATTGCAGGTAATTCTTTTTCACTGACTCTTGTTTATATTTTCTTAAAAAACAAAGAATTAGATAATATTCGTAAAGATATTTTTGTAACAAGTCAAATTTCAAAAGCGCCGTCTTTTAAGGAAGTTTCAATTATCAATGTTGATGGCGAAACGCAAAAGCCCGACTGTGATTTGGTTATTTACTCGTTGAAAGATGATGGTAGTTTGAAAAAATGTATGATTTTGTCGCTCAAAACTTCTTTGAGAGAGCGTGCAGGACAAACTTACAAATGGAAACTTTTAATGGAAATTGCTACTTCTGACAATCCTATCAAAGAAAAGTACAATATTGAATACAACCCAGAAAAAATGCCGTTAGTTGTCTTTGCAACTGTGAATTTTTACAACGAAATCAACAATCCGCAACACAGAGGAATGTTTAAATTTTTCGACAAGTCGTTTATTGCTAAAAATATAGATGCTGATTTTATTTCGAGAATGTCCACTTTGCCAAAATATGTAAATGACAAATTATAATGTATCAGGTAATTAGAAATTCAAAATATGATTTTATCGGACAATCTTATGCAACGGTTTATCCAAACTTGCATAAGTATCCCGCCACAATGTTACCCCAAATAGGCATTGAAATTCTGAAAGAATTAAATGTAAAAACCGGGCGGTTGCTCGACCCATATTGCGGTTCGGGTTCTTCGTTTGCAAGCGGTTTAGAGTGTGGTTTGACAGAAATGTACGGCTTTGATATTAACCCTTTGGCAGTTTTGATTTCAAGCGTAAAATTCACAAAACTTTCTATCAATCAACTAATTGAAACAAAAAAAGAATTCAGAAATAATCTCTATGATTTTCTTAAAAATGAAAGTAACGCACACGATTTGCCACGCCCTCAAATCACAAATATTGATTTTTGGTTTTCAAAAGAAGTAATTGAAAATCTTACTGTTATAAAATATTTCATTGATAAAATTGAAAATGAAAAAATTAAACGATTTTTCTTAATTCCTTATTCTGAAACAGTTCGTGAATGTTCATACACTCGAAATAATGAATTTAAGTTATTCAGAATGAAAGAACAGGATTTGGTGAATTTTAACCCTGATGTTATTGGCGTGTATTTCAAAAAGTTAGAAGATACTTTGTTTTTGTATTCAAATTTTTATTATCCGAAGTTAGAAAAAGAGCCGAAAGTTGATGTGCAATATTCCAAATTTGAACCACAAGACGAGTTTTTTGATGTTGTTTTGACAAGCCCGCCTTATGGAGACAGTCGTACTACCGTTGCTTATGGACAATTTTCTACTTTATCAAACGAATGGCTCGGTATTGATTATGCTCGCAAAATTGACAGCATGTTGATGGGTGGAATAAAACCAAAAGAAAATATAAAAAAAGGCATTATTTCCGATTACATTTCGGAAATCAGCAAAACAGATAACAAACGAGCATTGGAGGTTTCAGCATTTTACAACGATTTAGGCAGCTCGATTCAGAAAGTTGCCCGCAGTATCCGCAAAGGCGGAAAATCAATTTATGTTGTTGGTAATCGTACTGTTAAAAATGTAAAATTACCAACAGACCAGTTTATCGCCGAGAAGTTTGAAGAAAACGGTTTTCGCCATTTAACAACTTATGAACGAGCATTAAGCAATAAAGCAATGCCAAGCCGCAATTCCCCTACTAATGAAGCGGGAAAAACAGTTGCGACAATGTTGTGGGAATATATTGTTGTGTGTGAAAAAGTGAAAAATGTGTAATGAGGCAAATGAAACTATGAATTTTATATTGATAAATGATTTATAATAAATTAAATGTTGTGCGCGACACGAATTAAGCGTTTAAAATTATGTTTTGGAATATTTTAGAGAATCCTGTATTTTCAAAGGAAAGTAGAATTACGCGAAAAAAATATGCATATTTCTTCATGGCAGGAATCTTATATGCAATTGTTTTTATGGCATTTCAGATTTTGTTTCCCGATTTTCATTTGCCTGAATTTATCGAGAAAAATAAATATTCTATGGCGATTTTCGGCATTCTTATATTTTCTCCGTTTCTTATTCTTGTGGCAAAATCAGTTCAACGATGCCACGATTTGGGCGTAAATGGTTTTTATCAATTAATACCATTTTTTTTCTTATTTATGCTTTTTATCAAAGGACAAAACTGCCCGAATAGATATGGGAAAAATCCATCAAAAGAAGAGACGGATAAAATAACGTTATTAAATAGAGGCATGGTATCAGTTGCAATTAACAAAACTGCTACTTTCCAAATGTTTTTGATACTTTTGGCATTGTTGCTGTTTGTTATTATTGCAATTTCATTGATTTAAATGAAAAAGATTATTTGTGTCAAATCTAAAATCAATAATACATCAAATAACTTCATTTTACATTCCGACAATTAAAAAGCGATATTAGATAAATAATTCCTAAATTTGTAAAAATATTAAAATACAATATAAAATGAAAGCAATAAAAATAATATTACTTCTGATAAGTATTCACGTATCGGCAACAGCGCAAACAAACGACACCATACAGCGGAAAATTGTTTGGACTTTCGATTTGAACAGACAGATAGACGCATTGGCAGTGCGCATTGTAAGCAAAAATATTTCGTCAGCCGAAGAGCAAAAAGCCGATTACATAATAATGCAACTCAATACCTACGGAGGCGAACTCGCCGCTGCCGACTCGATACGTACAAAAATACTGAACTGCAAAATTCCCATACTTGTTTTTATCAACAATCAGGCGGCATCGGCAGGAGCGCTCATTTCTATTGCCTGCGACAGCATTTACATGCATTCGGGCGGAAGCATAGGCGCAGCAACCGTTGTTGACCAGACAGGAGCAGTGCTTCCCGACAAATATCAATCGTTTATGCGCTCGATGATGCGAGCCACAGCCGAAGCGCACGGAAAAAAAACAGTCGTCAAAAACGGAAATGCAATCGAAATATGGCATCGCAATCCGCAAATAGCACAGGCAATGGTTGATCCGTCAATATACATCGAAGGAATTATCGAAGAAGGAAAAGTGCTTACATTCACAACGCAGGAAGCAATCAAAAATGGCTATTGTGAAGGAGAAGCCGAAAATATCAGCGAAGTATTGCAAAAAGCAAACATAACCGATTGTCAGATAATCGAATATGAATCTACAATCACAGATGGAATAATAAACTTTTTGCTAAATCCGATAGTACAGGGCATTTTAATTTTGTTGATGTTCGGCGGAATTTATTTTGAATTACAAACTCCCGGAGTAGGCTTCCCGCTTTGCGCAGCCATATTCGGCGCAATATTATATTTTTCGCCGCTTTATATCGAAGGACTTGCAGAAAATTGGGAAATTATCGTTTTTATAATTGGCGTAATACTTCTTCTTGTTGAAATATTTGTAATCCCCGGCTGGGGAATTGCAGGAATTTCGGGAATAATACTGGTAATTGTCGGACTTACAATGAGCATGATAGACAATAATGTTTTTCGTTACGAAAATGAATTTGACATTAGTGTTATCGTCAAACCGCTTGCATTGGTAGTTACGTCAATACTGGCATCAGGAATAGGAATAATGTATTTTGGCAAAAAAATATTGAGCAGTCGAATCTTAAATATTTCATTGCATACTGAATTAAATGCCGACGAAGGTTTTGTAAGCGTAGAAACAGATGAAAAATCATTTGTCGGAATTGTTTGTACAACAATCACGCCTTTAAATCCATCGGGCAAGGTAATGATTGAAAATGAAGTATATACGGCTATTGCCGGACATGGATTTATTGAAAAGGGAGAAACTGTAATTATCACTCGGTTTGAAACAGGACAATTATATTGTGAAAAAAAATGACCTGTTGAAAGTTAAAAAAGGTGATTTATTTTGCCGAATCAAAAATTTGATATATCTTCGATTAAAAATTAACTAAACTCTAATAAAAGCGACATAAGCCATGGAGAAGATTACAATGACCTTCAATGAGTTAAGAAGGATTAAAGATGCACTGCCAAGCGGCAGTTCGCAAAAAATTGCAGATAAATTAGGTATCAGTGTAGAAACTGTTCGTAATTATTTTGGGGGAATACATTACGACGGAAATTCTATAGGTATTCATTTCGAACAAGGTCCCGACGGAGGAATTGTTTCGATTGACGACCCGACAATCCTCAATTTGGCTAAGGAAATGTTATCCGAAGCAAATGTAGGGTGAGAATTATATAATATCTGCAACAAAATTTGTCTGAAAAGTCATAAAATAAAAACACAAAATACAATGAAACATCATAAAAACATACAAATATCAGGTATTTAATCGATGATATTTTAGTTTTATGTTTATTTACTTTTGTGTTGGAAATGGCTTTTTATTTGGTTTTTTAAATTATCCCAAAAAATAACATGCAAACCTATGATTTGATAATCATCGGCGCAGGTGCAGCAGGATTGCTTGGCGCTGGCACGGCAGCCGAAAAAGGATTGAAAGTTCTGCTTATTGAAAAAATGGAAAAACCTGCACGCAAAATACGCATTTCGGGCAAAGGACGCTGTAACATTACAAATACAAAGCAGCATGACGATTTCCTTTCCCATGTTTATCCCGACAGCCGGTTTTTGAATCCCGCACTGCGCAATTTTTCTAATTTCAAAACAATTGAATTTTTCAATTCGCTTGGATTGAAAACCGTTACAGAACGGGGCGAACGTGTTTTTCCCGAATCGGGCAAGGCTTGGGATGTTGCCGAATGTCTTATAAAATGGGCGAAAAAAACAGGAACGGAAATAATCTGTAATGCAAAAGTAAAATCATTGAATATCGAAAACGATAAAATATGCAGCGTAAATGTAGATTTTGGCAACTGCGAAAAGATTATCGAAGCAAAATATTTTCTAATCGCAACAGGCGGAATTTCCTATCCTCTTACAGGCTCGACAGGCGATGGCTACACATTTGCAAAACAGGCGGGACACACAGTTACCGATTTGCGTCCTTCGCTCGTGCCGCTCAAAATAAAAAATCATAATACACAATTAAACAAACTTCAACTTAAAAATGTTTCGCTTTCGCTATACGTTGACGGTAATTATATTGATGACGAATTTGGCGAAATCGAATTTAACAAAACAGGCATCACAGGCGCACTGACATTGCGACTGAGTCGAAAAGCCGTTGGCGCAGTAATAGCAAAAAAACATGCAGAACTGCGATTGGATTTGAAACCTGCCTTAAATTGCGAACAACTGAAAAATCGCATAGCCCGCGAAATGCAAACAGTCAAAACAAATCATGCTTTACTGTGCAAACTGTTGCCGCAACAAATGCTCGCTGTATTTGCCGAAAAAGCAAATATCAAACTGCAAAACAGAATCACCGATACGGATGTGGAAAAAATTATCAACTCTCTGAAAAATATCACGTTTGACGTATCGGGCTTTAACGGTTTCGACGAAGCGATTGTTACTGCCGGCGGCGTATCGCTGAAAGAAATTGATTCTAAAACCATGAAATCAAAAATAATGAAAAATCTGTATTTTGCAGGCGAAATTATAGATCTCGATGCAGGCACAGGCGGATACAATCTTCAAATAGCCTTTTCTACCGCTCGCCTTGCCGCACAAAGCATTGTGAATAGAAACTGACGATTTTTATGATAAATTGTTTATTTGTTTGTGCTGAATAATAAAATCACAAATCATTTTTTAGGATAATCTATCGTATAGTGTAAGCCTAAGCTTTCTTTGCGTTGCATTGCCTGTTTTATTATGAGATACGACACGCTTATGACGTTTCGCAGTTCGCATATCTTGCGCGAAGCAACCGATTTGTCGAAAAGTTCTTCTGTTTCGCGGAAAAGAATTTCGAGCCGTCGCATTGCTCGTGTCAGTCGCAAATCGGAACGTACAATTCCCACGTATGTACTCATTATTTGCTCAACTTCTTTGAATGTTTGAGTTATCAATATCATTTCTTCGTTGAGCGAAGTTCCTTCGTCGTTCCAGTCGGGAATACCGCCTTTGTATTGCAACGCAGGCAAAATATTTTTTGCATCGTTCACTGCTGCATCGGCATAAACAATGGCTTCGATAAGCGAGTTTGATGCCAGACGATTTCCTCCGTGCAAACCTGTACACGAACATTCGCCTGCCGCATACAAACGGTTTATGGATGTACGTCCGTTCAAATCAACTTTTATTCCTCCGCAAAGATAATGTTCTGTGGGCGAAACGGGAATATAATCTTTCGTTATGTCAATTCCCAACGCCATACATTTTTTATAAATATTGGGAAAATGTTTTTTTGTTTCTTCGGCATCTTTGTGAGTAACATCCAAATATACAAAATATTCGCCTCTTATTTTCATTTCGTTATCGATAGCCCGCGAAACAATATCGCGAGGAGCAAGCGAACAGCGCTGGTCGTACTTTTGCATAAATTCTTTACCGTCCTGAGTTCGCAAAACCGCTCCGTAGCCGCGCATTGCTTCGGTTATAAGAAACGATGGACGTTCGTCGAGATTGTACAGGGCTGTCGGATGAAACTGCACAAATTCCATATCTTCAATCATTGCGCGCGCACGATGAGCCATTGCAATTCCGTCGCCAGTAGATATGTCGGGATTTGTCGTTGTCAGATAAACATTGCCTATTCCGCCTGTCGAAAGCAAAGTTATTTTTGATAAAAATGTATGGATTGTATTTGTTGTTTCGTCGAGAACATAAGCGCCGTAGCATTCGATATTTGGCGTATGATGCGTTACGATTTTTCCCAAATGATGCTGTGTTATTATATCAATAGCAAAATGATTTTCGAGAATTTCGATATTAGGTTCTGCCTTTGCTTTTCTGATTAGACTTTGCTGTATTTCAAATCCTGTGTTGTCTTTATGATGCAAAATGCGGTGTTCACAGTGTCCGCCTTCGCGATGCAGGTCGAATTTCCCATCTGTGTTTTTATCAAAACTTACGCCCCAGTCAATAAGTTCTTTGATTTGTTCAGGCGCTGTGCGAACAACTTTTTCAACGGCAGCGCGGTTACAGTGTCCATCGCCTGCAATAAGCGTATCGGAAATATGTTTTTCAAAATTATCGGGAGCATAAGTTACAGAGGCGATTCCGCCCTGGGCAAAAGCGGTATTGGCTTCGGCAAGCGTGGTTTTGCTAATTAAAATAACTTTTCCGAATTTTGATGCTTTAAGTGCAAAGCTTAAACCTGCAATTCCGGAACCTACAACCAAAAAATCGGATTCTCGTGTCATAATTTGGTTTATTGTTTACGATTATGAAAGCGTTATTTTGTTTTGATGCCTAATTTTTCCGCTATGTTTTCGGGTATGGCTTTTTTATTAACCATTATTGCAACTGTTTTTAATCGAACAAAGGCTTCGGACATGTTCAGAAATCCGCCGCACTGATTGCGATTTGTTCCCCAACTGTTTTTTATTACATAATATTTTTTATTGTTGCTGTCGGCAGATGTTCCAACCAAATGCATCAAATGATCATCAGTTGTTTCGTGGCTGTCGAATGTTTTTTGGCGTAAGTCGTCATCCACATTATATTCTTCGCGTATAGCGGAAAATAAATTTTCGACCTGTTCGACAGGTGCAATGGCAATGCAGTTTTTGTGCGAAAATCCTTTTTCGCTCACATCGCCGTCCCACATTATGGTATAACCGTTTTCCAGAGCGTTGTCGATGACACTCATAAATTCATCCAGAGGAAGGTTGTAATATAAATCATTTGACCAGTTGTCGGGAATTTCGAGAATTATTTTTTCGTAGAAAGGATAGCATCCGTATGATGTCAATTCTACATAATCGTCAACATTTATAAGCGACTGGGCAAATTCAAGAGGAGTATATGCTGTTCCGCCGTACTCAAAATTTTGCGGAGGAACTCCCAAATGCGCATCAAGATACTGTTTATAACTGTCGAGCCAGTTTTCGGGAACTTGCTTTTCATTCAGTATCGACTGCAAATATTCTTTCAGATTGTTTGACATTTTACCGTGGTTGTGGATACTGTCGCCCGCAGGAATTCCGCTGTAAACCGATTCGGGAACAATTCCATATTTGCGTATGACATTGAGAACATCGTGGGCTTGCCCGCCCTGACTTGCCGCAGAATTTCCGTGTCGGCGAACTTTTTTCACCGCTTTTGAAAGGTACGAGTAATAAACGGGATACATTTCTGATAAATCGTATTCGCCTTTGCCTTCGCGCAACAGTTCGGATTCTAAAAACGATATTGTTGCAAAACTCCAGCATGTTCCTGATTTTGACTGATTTTTCACACTCGTTACAGGCAATATGTTTTCGTTTGAAAAAACGTAAACGCTTGGTAATTCCTGTTTGGGTTCAGTTTTACGTTCGCAGGCAATAAACGAAAAAATCGTTGAGATACAGCATATTGCCATAACAGTTTTTAATGTAATTTTTTTCATAATATTCTTTATTTATTTTTTTATAATTAATTTCACAAAGGTAAAATATTTTTTTGACTGCATTACAAAAATTTTTGTTGAATTGTTTATTTTGTATTCAACGCAGATTACTCAATACCGTGTACCTGTTTATTCACCTGTTTTTGCCGAACTGTTTCAAACATTAGGACGCTTGCCGCTGCCGATACGTTTAGCGAATTTATTTTTCCACATACCGGTATTTTTACCTGCTCGTCGCAAAGCGCAATATTTGTGTGTGAGATTCCTGTACCTTCTGCACCCATTATTATTGCGGTTGGTTTTAAATAATTTACATTGTAATATAATTTTTCGGCTTTTTCGCTTGCCGCTATTATCTGAAATTCTGCCGATTTAAGGTAGAAAACAGCAGTTTTCAAATTGGAAACTCTGCATACGGGAATTATATTCAATGCTCCGCTCGAAGTTTTAACAGCATCGGCATTGATTGGCGCTGCGCCTTTTGCTGGCATAATCACTGCATTTGCTCCTGCACATTCGGCTGAACGCGCAATCGCTCCGAAATTGCGTACGTCCGTTACTCCATCAAGAATTATGACGAGAGGATTTGTTGTTGTTTGCAGTATATTTTCTATCGTTTTTTCAAAGTCGGCAAACTCAATGGCAGCGCACAATGCTACAACTCCCTGATGATTTTTTTGCGTAAAACGGTTTAATCGTTCTGTCGGAACCCACTGCACAAAAATATCATGCTGTTTTATCAGTCGTGCAAGTTTATGAAAAAGTTCGCCATCAGCGCCCTGTTTCAAATATATTTTTGCAATTTGTTTGCCTGTTTCAATCGCCTCCATCACAGGGCGAATACCAAAAATCATATTGTCCATAACAAGTTTATTTATCTGTAAATATTTATATTTGTGTGCTTCACTGCATAGTTAATAAATTTAAGCGTTTGTCATCACTTCAAGTTCATAATTAAATTTTTCCCATTCATGCATTTGTTTTGCAAGCTCCGATTTCAGCGAATTATACTGTTCAAAAATGCTGCTGTCGTTCATATTGAGATTATGAATTTCGGGACAGGCAAGTTTTTTATCCAAGTCGGCAATTTTTGCTTCAGTTTCTTCAATCTGTTTCTCAATTTTTTCGATGGATGTCTGTATTTTTCGTAAAATTCTTTCGCTTTCTTTTTTCTTCAAATATTCATCTTTTCCTGATGATTCTTTATTTTTTTGACTTGCAGCGATAATGTCTTTTTTTTCTATTTCGTTTAAATTTTCGATTTTTCGCCTTTGCAGAAAATAATAAATTCCGCCAAGATATTCTTTGACTTTGCTGTCGCTAAATTCATAAATTTTATCAACCAGCCCATCAAGAAATTCACGGTCGTGCGAAACAACCAGAAGCGTTCCATCGTATTTTAGCAAAGCATCTTTCAAAATATCTTTCGAGCGCATGTCCATGTGATTTGTAGGCTCGTCGAGAACGATAAAATTGTAAGGTTCGATTAATAATTTCGCCATTGCAAGCCGCGAACGTTCGCCGCCCGAAAGCACTTTCACCTTTTTATCAACATCATCGCCTCTGAACAGGAAGGCTCCGAGAATATCGCGCAATCTGGTACGAATATCGCCAGCAGCAATTCGGTCGAGCGTTTCAAATACCGTTGCGCTGTCGTCCATGATAGTATCTTGATTCTGTGCAAAATATCCGAGATTAACCTTGTATCCGAGTTTTGCTTCGCCCTGTTCGTAATCGAGTTCGCCTGTGATTATTCGCGCCATTGTTGTTTTTCCTTCGCCATTGCGTCCTACAAATGCAATGCGGTTGCCCCGTTCTATTTTGAAATTCACATCTTTGAAAACTACGTTGTTACCGAATTGTTTAGTAAGATCTTTTGCCTCAAAAACTACCTGTCCCGACCGCACAGCCGATGGAAATTTTATATGCAAAGCCGAATTGTCTTCTTCATCAATTTCAATTATATCAATCTTTTCAAGTTGTTTTATTCTCGATTGTACCTGATTTGATTTTGTCGGTTTGTATCTGAATTTGTTTATAAAATCCTGTGTGCTTTCAATCAGTTTCTGCTGATTTTGATATGCGGCGATTTGCTGTTCGCGCCGCTCCCTGCGCAATTGTACAAATTGAGAATAAGGCGCTTTGTAATCATAAATTTTCCCTAACGAAATTTCAATGGTTCGCGTTGTTACATTGTTCAGAAAAGCGCGGTCGTGCGAAATTAAAATCAAAGCGCCATCAAAGCTTTTCAAATAATCTTCGAGCCATTGTATCGATTCTATATCAAGGTGATTTGTCGGTTCATCGAGCAGCAGCAGGTGCGGACGGCGTAAAAGTATTTTCGCAAGTTCGATTCTCATTCGCCAGCCGCCGCTAAATTCGCCTGTCTTGCGGTAAAAATCGGTTCGTTTGAACCCAAGTCCCAGCAAAGTCTGTTCTATGCTTGCTTCACGGTTTTCGCCTCCGTGAATATTATATAAATCGTTTGCTTCATTAAGTTTTTCAATAGTTTTAAGATATTCTGCCGAACTGTAATCATTGTATTTTGACAAATCTTCGGTAAGTTTTGCAATTTGCTTTTCGATATTTTGCAAAGTATCAAAGGCTTTCATTACTTCATCGAAAACGGTAAGATGATCATAATGCGGCATTTGTTGTGGCAAATATCCTGTGCTTATATCGGCGGGACACGAAACTATGCCAGATGCAGGATTTTGTAAACGCATAAGTATTTTCAACAATGTTGATTTTCCTGCGCCGTTTTTACCGACAAGCCCAATACGGTCGCGCGAATTTATCATTATCGAAATGTTATCAATCAGCGTAAAGCCACCGAACGCAACAGTTATATTATCTAATGAAACCAAATCTTAAATTTTAATTTTTTCTGCAAAAGTACATATTTTATTGTAAATATGAATTGTTGATTTGTTTTTTTGTTGCGTTGTTTGTTTGCTTATTTATTGAGTTGATATCTGTGTGATTTTTTTGTTACACAGAGACTCGCAGGAGTTTTTTTTATTTTGTTTTTTTGTTTATTAACTCAACAAATAAGCAAATTTCTCATTTTTTTAACACTTCTCGAAAATATTTCGCCTGTATTTTAATTTTTTTTTGTCTTATAATTTATATTATAGGACAAATGTATCAAAAAATATTTAGATTTTACAACACATTCCAAATGCGCCATTTGTTAGCGTATGTTAAACAATAAATAATAATATGTTGTTTTACTGCTATTTAAGTACGCCTATAATATAAATTATA
>JAISYZ010000042.1 GCA_031269545.1 Prevotellaceae bacterium | reverse complement strand
CTTTTTTTTCAATGACAACAACGCTGGTGCTTCCCGATCTGTTTGGTTTTTTGCGTACATACATACCGCAAAATTAGCAAATTTTTCAATGCGACACCTAAAACGGTGCCGCAAATTTTTTAAATGCCTAATATTCAATAACCTGCAAGGTGTCGCAAAAAAAGTGTCAAAGTCAGGCGAATTGTTTGTTTTGTCGGTTTTTTTATTGATTTACGATTTAAAGATTTATGATTGATACCAATCTATTTTATTGATAATCAATTTATGCAAATTGCATTTTGATATAAATTTGGTGTGGAACATTTACAGTTCTGCCAATAAATGTTTTGAAAATGTTCCATCAGGGACAGTTATCATTTTCAAATCATATAAAATGCCTGTTTATTAATTTTTCGTATCTGCAAATTTTATTTTTAAGGACTGGCTATTTAAAAACATTAACAAAAACAGTAATAAATGCTGTGTTTATAATATCTGCAAACATTACGCCGACTAATGGAACTATCAAAAATGCCTTGTGCGATGGACGATAGCGTTGCGACAGCGCTTCCATATTTGCCATTGCATTTGGAGTTGCTCCCATGCCGAAACCGCAAACGCCGGCTGTTATTACTGCCGAATCATAATCTTTTTTGAGAGAGCGGAAAACAATAAAATATGCAAATATTATCATAAGCAATGTTTGCGATATAAGCATAATTATCATTGGCAACGCAAGTTCGGCAAGCTCCCAAAGTTTGAGCGACATCAAAGCCATTGCCAAAAATATTGATAAACACGCTTGTCCTATAACATCGATTTCGACAAAGTTAACTTTAAATTTTCCTGAAAAATCGGCAACATTGCGCAACAAAGCGGCAACCACCAAAGCTCCGACATAAGGAGGAAACAACAGTCCCACGCTTTCCAGATATGTTGACAGCACAGCGCCTATTCCCATCGCCAGCGCTATCTGATAAATAGCGTGAATTATGCTGTTTTTCGACAAATGCTTATCTGACTTTTCGGCTTCGATAATGATTTTTTCATCTTCGGGAACAGATTCTTTTTCAAGCAGTTTATTCCGCTCAATCAATCGTCTGCCTATTGGTCCGCCGATAAGGCTTCCGGCGACAAGTCCGAAAGTTGCAGCGGCAATGGCAACTCCAGATGCTCCTACAATTCCGATTTCTTCAAAAATAGGTCCCCACGAACCGGCAGTGCCATGTCCGCCAACCATCGAAATCGAACCAGTACAGAGAGCCAGCAAAGGTTTCATGTCGAACAAAGGAGCAAGCGAAAGAGCCACTGTATCTTGCAATGCTATCAAAACAGCAACTAAAATTATGAGTGCAATTAAATCTCTGCTGCCTCGCTTAATTGATTTGAATGATGCACAGTATCCGACAGTTGTAAAAAATGCGAGCATGAAAATTTTTTGCAGCAAAGCATCAATCTCAAAAGTATATGCACCGCTGCAATATCCAATTAATGATATTATCGAAAAAATTAATCCGCCGACAACAGGTGCGGGAATACAAAAACGTTCAAGAAATTTGATTTTACGTTTGCAAAAAACGCCTAAATATAAAACGCCAACAGCCAAAGCAACAGCCTCAATAGTATTGATTTTTATTTCCATTTATTTAATCTTATTTATAATTTTAGTTTAAGATGATTTGTAAAGGTAATACAAATTTTTATTTCTGCAACTATTATATCAACAAACAATGAAATTTTTGAATAAATGAATTTTGTCAGCACGAAACGTATGATGATTGATTATTTAATTTTTCGCAAACATTAAAAATAGTTAATTATGTGATTTATAAACGAAGTAATGCTGATAAAATATTACCTTTGCATAAAATAATTTAAAATTTTGAGGAAAGTTTTTTTATCCATACTGCTAACTGTAATGTGTTTATCCGCTGCGGCACAATTGAATCGCAGCGATTTGAACCTGTTGCATTACGAATATGCAAGTCCCTTCCGTTTTGGCTTTTCGCTTGGGATAAACATTTTTGATTTTACAGCCGTCAATGCATTGAACAATGTTGTAATAGATGGCGCAACTCGCAAAACAAGAGCAGATGTAACGACAATGCACACGGGATTCGACATTAATGCAATCATTGATTACCGTATAAAGCAACAGTGGAATTTGCGCACTTTGCCCGGAATATCGTTTGGCTCCCGTAATCTTGAATTTTACGATGACAACACAAACGAACTTTTGCATACAATGAAAATCGGCTCTAACTACATAGAATTGCCTGTGCATTTGAAATTCAGCGCAAAGCGAAATTCAAATTTTCGTCCTTATGTTTTTGCTGGCGTAAATGGACGCTACAATTTAAGCGCTGGCAGTGATGAAAAAGGCGGAGTATTTTTCGGATTAAGCAATACCGAAGTTTTTGGCGAATTTGGTTTCGGATTTGAATTTTATTTGGTGTATTTTAAGTTTTCGATAGAAGCAAAATTTTCGACAGGCCCGAGCAACATAAAAATCAAAAATCCGGTTGAAGGTTACGAAGCATATTACAATGCAATTGATAAACTTTACTCAAATATGTTTATGATAAAATTCCATTTTGAATAAATCAAAGATTTTATTTGCTTTTGCGAAATATCGACAATAAACCGTTCAACATTCGAACGGTATTTTTTCTCATGTAATTTATCGAAAATATTTTTGAAAAAATATCTGATTTTACATTAAAATATTCGCAATGCGCAAATATTTTTTCCATTCCTGCATCTCCTATCCGCTTGCGGAAACGGGCAAAATCGCTTTTATTGAACGGAAAAACATGCTGAAAACACGCTTCTCCGCAAAAATATTGCATGTAAGGATTGTTTACCCATGCTATCGACAAGGCTTTGTCGCTCAATTTGTAAAATCGTTTCAACAACAAACAGCCAATCATCATGCGCAACGGAACACTTGGCTGTCCGATGTTTGAATATAACGAAGAAAATTCTTTTTCGAAATATTGCCAGTCAATTTTCTTCGCAAGCAATACTAATTCGTGTTGCTTGCTGATAAAATCCGAAAGCAACGGATCGAACAAATTTCTTTGCGACTGGTCGGGAGATTTGCCTAACATTTTGAGCAGTTTTTTATGGCGCAAAGATATGAAAATTTATGATTTATACAATGGTTTTTTGCAATTATTTTGCATTTTATATTTCGCAGGTATAATTTTGTTCATTATCAATATCATGGATTGTTTAATGCTTCGCAGCGAGGAACGACACTCTTTTAATTATTAATTGTCATTTATCAATTTTTTTTTGTCTTAGCGTATAATTTGGTGGCTTGCTCAACCTTCATACTGTCTTCGCAAAATCGTAAATTATATATCAAAAACTCAAAAAATTAGACCGAACAAAATATAATAACGTAAGGGCGAAGATTTTCGCCTTTTTTTGTAGAGTAGCATCGAAAAAACACAAACCACCGCTCGGAGCGTCTTGACGTTGAACGGGGAATTATAACGAAGTATTGGAATCTCATAACCTTTATAAAAACATTCGCTTTACAATATTACAAGAAATTTGTGCGTAATTCAAAAAAATTATATACATTTGAACAAAATTGTATAATATAAATTTTAAACAAGAATAAGGAAATGAAACATTTACAAATATTTCGGTGTGTAATATTGTTTTTACTTGCAATTGCCTGTTCGGAAAACAGGAAAAGCGATGCGGACAAAAGAACCGTATCGGTAAAAACTGTTGAAGTGCGTTTAGCATCAGAAAAAATCTCGCATAATTATGTCGGCGTTGTTGAAGAAGAATCGGCTTCGGCGTTAAGTTTCAGCATATCGGGAAATGTTCTTAATGTGTATGTTGCAGAAGGACAAAAAGTAAGCAAAGGCGTGTTGCTGGCGCAAGTGTCAACCGAGAATTTGCAAAGCAGTTACTCTGCTGCACAGGCAACACTCAAACAAGCCGAAGATGCAATGGCACGCATGCAAATGCTGTACGACAATCAAAGTCTGCCCGAAATAAAATATGTAGAAGCCAAAACTAAACTCGAACAGTCAAAATCTGCCGTGCGTATTGCCGAAAAAAACATTTCCGACAGTAAACTTTATGCGCCTTTCGACGGTATTATCGGAAAACGTTTAATTGACATAGGCGAAAACGTTATTCCGGGAAAACCTGTATTTACTCTTATGAAAATAAGTTCGGTAAAAATAAAATTTTCGGTTTCCGAAAACGAAATATCAGATATTGACAAACACGGCGAAGCAAATGTCATTGTTACAGCGCTCGGCAATAAGCAATTCAAAGGTTTGATAACCGAAAAAACCATAGCCGCCAATAATATTACACACACTTATGATGCAAAAATAAAATTAGCAAACAGTTCGGGCGAATTAATTCCGGGAATGGTGTGCCGCGTTTTGCTGAATAGAAATTATAATAACGAAGTATTCGTATTGCCAAACAATTCAGTTCTTGTTTCGCATGATGGACAACGTTTTGTGTGGCTTGTGAAAAACGGCTGCGCAACCGCAAAAACAGTAAACATTGGCGAACTTACCGATTCGGGAGTGATTGTCGAAAGCGGACTTAATATTGGAGATAAAGTGATTGTCGAAGGTTATCACAAAGTAAGCGAAGGGATGAAAGTAGATGAAATATAAATTGATAAACGTTTGATGCATTTTTTGATTATCGAATAAAAACAAAAATTGAAAATGAAAAGAAATATAATAGGTTCGGCAATGCGACACAACAAAATAATGTTGTTGATAGTTGCTCTGCTTGTCGGATTGGGCGTTTTCGGATTAATAAAAATGCCAAAACAGGAATTTCCGCCGTTTACAGTCCGACAGGGTTTAGTAGTAGGAGTTTATCCCGGAGCAACATCGTCAGAAGTTGAAGAACAGTTGGCAAAACCGCTCGAAAGATTTTTATTTACATATAAGGAAATTAAAAAAGATAAAACCTATTCGATTTCTCAAAACGGAATGGTTTTCGTCATGGTCGAACTCAACGATAACATAAGCAACAAAGACGAAGTATGGTCGAAAATAAAGCACGGATTAGAAAACTTTAAACTGCAACTTCCGCTCGGCGTGGTTGCTGTTATTGCCAAAGATGATTTCGGAGACACATCGGCTTTGCTTGTTGCGCTTGAATCGGACGACAAAACATATCGCGAACTCGAAACATATCTGGATAAACTCGAAGGAAAATTACGCCGAATAGAATCTGTTTCAAATCTTCGCCGATACGGACTGCAAAAAGAAAAGATAAATATTTATCTCGATCGCGAAAAAATGGCAGTTTATGGAATAAAATATAATTTTCTGACAACAAATTTATTTACTCAAACACTAACAACAGCGGGCGGAACAATAAACTTCAACGGACAGGAATTTCCAATACATTTTGCCGAAACATTTTCTACCGAAAAACAAATCGCCGATCAAATAATTTACAGCGATCCAAGCGGAAATACAATACGGCTGAGCGACATAGCCAACATCGTGCGCGAATACGAAACACCCGACAGTTACATCACAAACGACGGAAAGAAAGCAATAATTTTATCGATGGAAATGACCGAAGGCAACAATATCATCGCTTACGGCAAAGAAATTGACAAAGTGCTTGCCGAATTTCAAAAAGAATTGCCCGAAAGCGTTTCGGTAAAACGAATTGCCGACCAGCCAAAAGTTGTTGCCGATTCTGTTTATTCGTTTGTGCGCGATTTATTCATTTCAATACTTGTTGTAATTCTTGTAATGATGATATTATTTCCTTTTCGCTCGGCAATTGTTGCGGCAACTTCAATACCAATAGGAATTTTTATCTCGATAGGAATAATGTATGTTGTTGGTATTCCGCTTAATACCGTTACGCTTGCCGCTTTGATTGTCGTTTTGGGAATGATTGTTGATAATTCGATAATTGTTGTAGATGCATATCTCGAAAATCTCGACAATAAAATGTCGCGCTGGCATGCGGCAATATTAAGCGCAAAACATTATTTTGGTTCGATATTTCTTGCAACATTATGTATATGCGTAATATTTTTCCCATTACTGTTTATCATGACGGGACTTTTTTACGACTTTCTTCGCAATTTTCCTTGGACATTGACTATTTCATTAATGACATCTTTGGTTGTCGCAATGATTTTTATTCCATTTTTAGAATACGTTTTGATAAGAACAGGATTAAAATCACGACAAAAAAGCAAAGAAAAAAAATCTTTCAATACACTGAATTTTGTACAGCGAATATATAATAAAACATTAGATATTACATTCAAATTTCCTTATACCACAATACTTGCAGGAATAAGCACAATAATTATATCGGTCGTAATAATGTCGAATTTCAGTATTCGCATGATGCCTATTGCCGACCGCGATCAGTTTGCAGTCGAAATTTATCTTCCGCAGGGATCTTCGTTACAGACAACAGCAAAAGTTGCAGACAGCTTGAGAAACATCCTTTCGGCAGACAAACGAATAAAGTCAATAACATCTTTTACAGGCATGGCATCGCCGCGTTTTCAGACTTCGTATGCTCCGAATCTGCCATCAAAACATTATGCGCAATTCATCGTAAACACAGCATCAATTCAGGCAACGCGCGATATTCTTGATGAATACACAAATAAATATGCCGACTATTTTCCTAATGCTTATATTAAATTCAAACAACTTGACTATCAGAATGTTTTAAATCCTGTGGAAATACGTCTTTCGGGCGATGAAATTTCAACATTAAAGCAGTATGCCGATACGGTTATACATACAATACAAAAAACGGAAGGACTGGTTTGGATTCACACAAATTATGAGGAAATGCTTCCGATAATCGAAGTGAAACCTAAATCTGTCGAATCGGCGCGTCTTGGAATAACCAAAGCGCTTGCTGCAGCTAACATTGCAATGAATTACGATGAAATACCCGCAGGAACAATGTGGGAAGCCGATTATCCGCTTGCCGTAGTATTGAAATCGAAAAAAAACCTCCAAACATTAGGTAAAATTGGAGATGAATACATATCAACCGCAATTCCGGGAGTTTCCGTTCAATTGCAACAAATTGCAGAAATAGAACCTTCGTGGTCGCAAGGACAGATTGTACGGCGCAACGGCGTAAGAACAATAAGCGTTATCGCCGATATTGCAAGAGGACACAGCCAGTCGAAAATAATAGAAAAGATAAATAAAATCGTAGAAACCCGTATTAAACCGAAATTACCCGACGGCGTTATTGTCAGTTTGGGCGGAGTTGTCGAAAATGATGCACAGGTTGTTCCTCCTATCATCAACAGTTTGCTGGTATCCGTAATTTTAATATTTTTCTTTTTGCTGTTTAATTTCAAAAAAGTAAGTATCGCAGCCACAGCATTATTGTCGATACTTTTGTGTTTATTAGGCGCAGCGACAGGATTGTTAATATTCAATTTGGAATTTGGATTGACTTGTGTACTGGGAATCATCAGCCTGATGGGAATTATTGTCCGTAATGCAATAATAATGTTTGAACATGCCGAAAATTTACGAAAACAGCGTCATTTCACCGCACGCGACGCAGTTTACGATGCAGGAAAACGGCGTATGCTGCCAATATTTTTAACATCGGCAACAACTGCAGTCGGTGTCATTCCGATGATAATAAGCAACAGTTCGCTGTGGACACCAATGGGAGTTATAATTTGTTTTGGCACTGTCGTTGCAATGATTCTTGTTGTAACAATTTTGCCTGTTGTATATTGGAAAATATATGGAAATAAATAAAATGAAGAACCTGTCAACTCAATAAAATATCGTTCAAAATTCCTGATGCTGTTTGTTTTGCTCCTGCTCCTGCTCCCTGTATTCGCAATGGCGATTGATAAAAATCGGTATATAAAAGCGCCGCATTATCCGTTCCATCGAGATTATAAAACGGATGATTTTTATCAATCTTCTCAAGGCTTATTTTTGCTTTCCCATTTTTAATGCTTGCTATAAAACGCAGTTTTTTGTTTTCTGCTTTGGTTTCGCTGTACAATTTTTTGAAATACGGTTCATTTTTTTGAATTGTCAAATAAAAGTTTTCCACATCTCCGTTAAAATATTCGTCTGGCAGGAACAGATTTTTTTCAATATCGTTTTGTTCCAAATCCAATCCAATTTCGCGTGCAAGTATTGTTGTTTTACGCAAGACGTCTGTTCCCGACAAGTCGAGTCGCGGGTCGGGTTCGGTGTATCCGAGATTTTGCGCTTCGCGGATAATTTGTGCAAACGATTTTTTACCATCATAGCAGGTGAAAATAAAATTGAGCGAACCGGACAATACGGCTTCGCAGGCGTGTATTTTGTCGCTGCTGTTTACAATTTGGTTTATTAATGAAATTATTGGCAATGCTGCGCCAACAGTCGTTTCGTATTTGAATGATACTTTTTCTTTTTTCGCCGATTCGAGAAGCATTTTGTAGTTTGAAAAATCTGATGAACATGCGATTTTATTACACGTAACAACAGAAATTCCGTTCAAAAACAAATCATTATATTTTGCCGAAATATGTTTGCTTGCCGTGCAATCAACAAAAACAGTATTATGCAGCGAGCATGAAAAAATCTTGTCGAAATAATCATCGCCCAAAGAATTATCTTCACCGTTGTTGAGTTCACTGTCGATGTTTTCGAGATTTATGCCTGTTTTATTGATGATATATTTTTTGCTGTTGCTTAATCCGACAACAATAATTTGTTTTCCGTGTCGCTGTTCTATATATTGTTTTTGTTTTTTTATCGTTTTAACCAACTGTTTTCCAACCGAGCCGTAGCCTGCTATAAAAATGTTTATTATTTTTTTCGATTCGTCGAAAAATTCGTGATGAATTGTGCGTATTGCATCGTTTACGTCTGATGTAGCAACAACAGCCGAAACATTTTTTTCGGATGAACCCTGAGCAATTGCACGAATATTAATTCCGTTTCGACCAAGAGCATCAAACATTCTTCCACATGCTCCCGACTGGTTTTTCATATCGTTTCCCACCAGCGAAATTATCGAAAACCCTTTTTCAACTTTAAGCGGCTCTACTTTTCCAAGCGAAATTTCGTAAGCAAAAGTTTCGTCAACAGCAATTTTCGCCTTATCCGCCGAAAATTCATCTATCGCAACGCACATTGTATGTACAGACGATGCCTGTGTGATAAGAATGATATTAATTTCGTTTTTTGCAAGAGTGTCAAACAGTCGGCTCGAATATCCTGGAATACCGACCATTCCGTTGCCTTCCATCGATAACAATGCGATGCGGTTTGAACTTGAAATTCCTCTTATTTTCCCCTGCGTTTCGGGCGGATTGCTTTCGATAAGCGTACCGCGTTCTTCGGGTTCAAAAGTGTTTTTCACGTAAATAGGAATTCCTTTGCTCACGACAGGCTGAATTGTCGGCGGATAAACAACTTTTGCTCCGAAATGCGAAAGTTCCAATGCTTCCTTGTACGAAATATTGTCAATCGTTTTGGCTTCGCAAACGACACGCGGGTCGGCGGTCATCATTCCTGCAACGTCTGTCCATATTTCCAAAATGCGAGCCGAACTTCCCACTGCAAGCAACGAAGCGGTATAATCCGAACCTCCGCGTCCAAGAGTGGTTGTGCGTCCTTGCGCATCGCTTGCAATAAAACCGGGCAACAAATACAGTTTACAGTTGTTTTTCGACAGCATTTTTTTAATATTTGCATTCGTTGTTTTGGTGTCAACAATATTTTGCGACTGATGGCGTTCGGTTTTGATAATCGTCCTCGAATCAATCCATTTATGACTTATGTTTATGGAATTTAATTTTGCGCTTATAATTTTTGTCGATAATATTTCGCCGAAACTCATTATCAAATCAATAGTGTGATTGCTTATTTCTCTGATAAGATAAACGCCGTTTGCTATTCCGCGAAGACTTTTAATGATTTCTTTACAAACAGATATTGTTTCATCTTTATATTCGTTTGAAATAAGTTCATCTATCAATTTTAGATGTCTGTTTTCGAGTTTATCTATAAGTTCTATATATTTTTTGTCGTGAGCGGCGGCTGTGTTTCCTATAAGCGCCAGATTGTCGGTGCATCCGCTTATAGCCGAAACTACAACTATGATTTTATCATGTTCGATAGCATTTTTAACTATCGAAATTACTTTTTTTATGTTTACGGAATCGGCAACCGAAGTGCCTCCGAATTTTAAAACTTGCATACTTTATTTAATATATTTTGAATCTGTTCATGTTCCAATAGAAATCCATCGTGTCCGAATTGTGATATTATTTCAAAATATTCTGCGGCACGAATATGTTTTGCCAAAAATTTCTGTTCGTC
This sequence comes from Prevotellaceae bacterium, assembly GCA_031269545.1. GTDB lineage: Bacteria > Bacteroidota > Bacteroidia > Bacteroidales > UBA932 > JAIRKV01. The sequence goes on along the minus strand of JAISYZ010000042.1, from coordinate 4,028 downwards.
AACAGGAAAAAGGACATCGCCCGTTATTCCTATACAAATGGTTTTGGCTTTGACCATAGCCAGCGCTTTTTCTATTCCGCCTCTGCTGCGTCCAACATTATGGCTGTCAATAGATTTTGTCAAACTGTAATATGAATATGCATCAAATCGGTTCGACAGTTTTTTACCTTGATACTGCTGATACGAACAGGCTCTGTTTGCAAAAAGCGTATCTCCGTCATTTTCGGATTGAGTAAGTCCGTAGCCTTCATGCGACCTGTACGATAACAGCGCTATCGAACGTGCGGCGTCCAATCCTTTTTTCCCTCCGTTGATATTTTGTTGTTCGGCAAAAGTTTGGTCTGCACAAATTGCCATTCGCTGCGATTCGTTGAAGGCTGTTCCCCATGGCGAAACACGAGCGTTACAGGCAATCAAAACCGAATATCTAAACAAATCGGGTTCGGAAATTGTCCATTCCAATGCTTGAAAACCGCCGATAGAACCTCCGATAATCAAATCAATCTTTTTTATTCCAATATGATTTTTGACGATTCGATGCGCTTCAACAATATCGCGGACGCTCACTTCGGGAAAATCAAGCAAATAATATTCTGTCGTCTTGTTTTTATTTTTTGCATCAATATCAATGGACGCGGGTCCGCTGCTGCCATAGCATGAACCAAGCATATTTACACAAATAATAAAATATTTTTCGACGTCGAAAAATTTGCCTTTGCCGACAAGTACATTCCACCATTCTTCGGGATTTGAATTTGCCGTGAGCGCATGACATATCCATATTACTGTTTTTTCTGTCGAATATTCGCCGCTTGTGTGATAGCACAATTCAAGGCTGTTAATAGTTTTTCCACATTCAAATGTAAACGGTTTGTCGTATTTTAATATGTGTTTTTCCAATTTTTATTTTATTTTTAATAAAGAGTTTCTATTGATTTAAACAATTTTTTTTGTTATATTTACTATGTGTATTTGATTTTGACGACTTTGACAGACATTTTGAACAAAGCCAAAAATAACAGATGCATGTTAGCGACGCATTCGCAATATCGGAAAATAGAATATAAGCACAAGTTTTTTGCGCATTCCCATAATAAAATATTTAATCTTTTCACTGTTCATATCAAAAAATCGGGCGCAAAGTTACAAATTAATATTGTTGTGCAAAATGTTTTTCCCAATATAACCGTTTCAATTCATGAAAAATAAAAAATGCGTTTATATAATTTATTTATTTCCGCTTTCTTTTAAAAAATTCTGTCATTAATGTTGATGTTTCGTTTTCCAAAATGCCTTTTATAATCTGCGTTTGGGGATGTAACAGTTTTTCGGAAATTGTAGTAAATCCGCGTTTTTCGTCGCTTGCGCCGTAAACCAATGTTCCTATTTGCGCCCAAAAACAAGCGGCAGCGCACATCGGACATGGTTCGACTGTAACGTATAAAATGCAATCGTTCAAATATTTTCCGCCGATTGCATTTGTCGCCGAAGTTATTGCCTGCATTTCGGCGTGCGCTGTCGGATCGTTCAATGTTTCGACAAGATTGTGCGCTCGCGCAATAATTTTATTGTTGAACACAATGACAGCGCCAACAGGAACTTCATCTTTGGCAAATGCTGTTTGTGCTTCTTTAATCGCCTGACGCATAAAATAATCGTGTGAAAAAATGTTGTCTTCCATCATTTATTTTGCTCTTTTAAATGTTTTATTACGTTTTTTATTGAATTTAAACCTATTTCATCAATATATACTTTGTCGAGCGGTCTAAATTCATAACTGCTTATGTCATCGTTTGCCGAAATATTCGAAAAATCATCAATTTTGCACAAAAACACAATATCTTCGGTAAAATATTGTATGCCGCCGAAAACATATTCGTTAGGAAATGTTGCAACAAATCTGTATTCGGAAATATTTATGTTCAATTCCTCTTTCACTTCGCGTATTACAGCATTTTCGGCAGTTTCGTGAAGATTTACAAATCCTCCCGGAAGATCAAGAAATCCCGCAAAAGGATTGTGTTTGCGGCGAGTAAGAAGAAGTTCGTTATTGTCGTTATAAATGACAGCAACCACAGCCGCAGCCATATTTATGTAAAATTTCTGCTTGCAACTTTGACAGGCAAAGGCATTTACACTGTTCCACAAAAAATTTGCGGCTCCGCAATATGGACAAAATTTGAAGACTTTTGAAGGGTGAAATTCGTTCATTTTAATTTATTTATTATGTTAATAAATATTGTGAATTTTCTACAAATATCGGTTTGCAAATCGTGTCGGAAGCGTTTATGATTTTCAGTTTTTCGATAAAAAATTCTATTGCTTCCTTTCCTTTTTTGCCAAGGTTTACAGTAAAATCATTGACAAACAGGTTTATATGCTTTTTCATCGTTTCGTCATCCATTTCTTTTGCATGTTTGCGAACAAAAGGCAAACTTTCGTCAGGATTTTTCATGGCAAACTCGACGCTTTTACGTAACACGGCATCAAATTTTTGTTGAACTTCGGCAGACAAATTTCTTTTTATGGCAATGCATCCGAGCGGAATGGCTTGCTGCGTTTCGGTTTCCCAAAGTTCGCCAAGATCGGCAACAAGTTTCAAATCTTTGCGTTTATAAGTAAATCTTCCTTCGTGAATAAGAACTCCGGCATCCACTTCGCCATCCAAAACGGCAGATTCTATGTCGGAAAAAAGATATTCGCGAAGTTTTTTTATTTTCGGGAAAAGAATTTGCAACAAAGCCGCTGCCGTTGTGTTTTTACCCGGAACGGCAATATTCAGTTCATCAACTTCATCTTTATATATTTTCGTTTTGCTCACAAGCAAAGGCCCGTTTTTTCTGCCGAGAGCGCTTCCCGAATTTAAAATCATATATTTATCCGACACTTGCGAATATGCATTAAAACTGAGTTTTGTAACATCTGCACCGGCAAAAAATGCCTGTTTGTTCAATTCTTCAACATCTGCCATGTAAATTTCAAAATCCAAACCTTCGGTATCAATTTTATGATGCACCATAGCATCAAAAACAAATGTGTCGTTGGGACAGGTCGAAAAACAAAGTTGCAGTTTCATCGTTCAATTATTTTTGTTTGCGGTAATTGTAAATTATTCAATAAATTAAAAGTCTCCGCTGTTAAATTTTCTATTGCAAGCGAAACTTTCCATTTATTTTTGTTGCGAGGCTCAATGCAATTTGATATTGTACGAATTTCCAAAAAAGGAATTTTTTCGGACAGACAGACATAAAAAAATGCAGCGCCTTCCATAGTTTCAATATCGGCATTAAACATTTTTTTGCGTTCGTCAATTTGATTTTGTTCGCCGCTTGCAGCATCGACTGTCAACCCGCATACTGATCTCAAATTGGTTATATTGAAACAGTTAACATATTTGCAAAATAATTTTCCGTTTGTGAATGGATATTCGTTTGCATTTATAAAATTTTCATCAAAGAGAGTCGAAAATTTGTTTGGATATGTAATTCCCAGATTTCCGAAAATTTCATTTTCAACAATGACAGTTGCGCCGATTGCAATATCTTTTGCAAAACTTCCTGCAATTCCAATATTTAAAACCAAATCAAACTTTGCATTTTGTAACTTTTTTGTAAGCATATATGCCGTAAATGCACAGCCTGTTCCTGTAATGCAAAAATCAATATTGCAATTATGCATTGATTTCGCTTTTTCTCTAATTTTCTGTAATTCAAGGCTTGTCGCCGCTGTTATTAGAATCTTCATCCTGTATTTTTTAATAAAATTTTATTGCTGCACGACAAAATTAGTAAATTAATTAACAAATAATAATTCATAACGAAACGAACATATTAAACTAAACAAACAACCAAATATCCCATTTTTTAACACTTCTCAAAAAAAATTCGTCTGTATTGAAATTTTTTTGTGACTTATAATTTATATTATAGGACAAATGTATTAAAAAATATTTAGATTTTACAACACATTCCAAATTCGCCATTTGTTAGTGTATGTTAAATAACAAATCGTAACATGTTGTTTTACTA
>JAISYZ010000194.1 GCA_031269545.1 Prevotellaceae bacterium | reverse complement strand
GCAAAGAAACCCTGACCAAAACAATGTTAATCACGCCGAAACACCAATCAATCGCTCAACTTTTTAACCCTAAATTTTTTGAAAATTTGTAGGGTGTCGTATTGTCAAAGTCAGGAAATAGATTGGTATCAATCATAAATCTTTAAATCGTAAATCAATAAAAAAACCGACAAAACAAACAATTCGTTTATCTTGTCGGAACAATTTTAAAATTTATAAAATATGAATTTTCTGATTATTAACTTATAAAACCGAGAATTTCGCCCTTTTGTATTTTATCGCCTTGCTTTGCAAACACGGCAACAATTTTACCATCAAAAGGAGCTTCAACGGCTTCTAATCCGTAATATGCCTGCACGAAACAAACCTTATCGCCTTCGTTGAATTTTGTTCCTGTTGTAGGCGCAGTTGATTTATCTTCGACATCGTATTGCCAAATGACTTCGCCTTTGCACGGTGCATGAAGCGGTTTTGCATTCGGATATTGCTCAAGCACTTTGTCTATATCAAATTTTGGCATTTCAACAACAGGTCTTGTAACGATAATCGGTGCGTTTGCTTTTTCCTTTGCCGCTTCAAGTTCTTTGTAAAAACGTTCTTTTGCAACTCCCGATTTATAATCGCGATATTGGCGGTCGTGCATTGCCAGTTCAAACAGTTCTTCGTCATCTTGTCCGAAATCCCAATTGTTTTCTTTCATCTCTTTGCGATATTCGTCAAGTTGGTCGGGGAAAGCATCTTGAGGATCGCCATCGTAAAATTCGAGATTATTTTTTTGAGCAAGTTCAATAATTTCGGGAGCCAGTGTTCCGGGCAGTTTGCCTGCTTTTCCGAGAATCATATTCCATGTATCTTTGTCGATGATTGAGAATCGCGGTTCGTTTTTTGCCAACGAGAAAATATTCATCAATGCAATATTCTTAACATATTGGCTGAATGGCGTTACTAATGGAGGATAACCGAGTTTGGGCCATACGTATTCAACTTCCTGAAACAGTTGAACAACAAGTTCGTTAAGCGTAACTTCCTGTTTTTTGTGTTGACGCAGCGCCATGTTTATTGCGTTATGCATACCTTTGAGGTCAGCCATCATCGAACCCATCATTCCTCCCGGAAGTCCGCAACCTATTAATAAAGATGTGCTTACCTTGTTACTCGGATCCATAAAATATCCGAGAAAATCGTCAATAAACGATTGAGTCAAACGCCGTGCTTCCATGTATGCTTTCATGTTTATTTCGGGAACTTGAAATCCTGCATCTTTGAGCATTGCCTGAATTGTAATAACATCAGGGTGAACCATTCCCCACGAAACAGGTTCCATAGCAACATTTATTATGTCAACGCCGTTTTTTGCGGCTTCGAGCATCGAAGCAACCGAAAATCCCGGTCCGCTGTGTCCGTGATAATCAACAATTATATCTGGATACGCGGTTTTTATTCCTTTGATTATCTGTCCTATGCTGTATGGACGTCCGATTCCAGCCATATCTTTAAGACATATTTCTTCTGCTCCGTTTTCTATCAAGATTTTTGCGAGATTCACATAATATTCGACAGTGTGAATGGGCGAATGTGTAATGCAAAGCGAACCCTGAGGAGTCATTCCTCCTTCTTTTGCGTATTTTATTGAACGTATGATATTTCTGCTGTCGTTAAGTCCACAAAAAATACGAGTAATATCAACTCCTTGAGCATGTTTTACCTTGTACATTAATTTACGAACATCGGCAGGAACAGGATACATGCGTAAAGCGTTTAATCCGCGGTCGAGCATGTGAGTTTTTATGCCTGCCTGATTAAACGGTTTTGTAAATTTACGAACTGCTATGTTAGGATTTTCTCCATACAGCAGATTCACCTGTTCAAATGCGCCTCCATTTGTTTCGACACGAGCAAAGCAGCCCATATCAATAATTACAGGAGCAATTTGCTCCAATTGATCAACACGAGGTTGATATTTTCCCGACGATTGCCACATATCGCGGTATAAAAGACTGAATTTTATTTCTTTAGCCATATTATTTTCCTTTATAATCTTGTGTATTGTTTTTTGAGGCGACAAAATTAATAAATTTAAACTAAATTATATAGCGAAAAAAAATATATTTATAATTTTTTTCAAATATTGTTTTTTTCATTACTTTTGCAGCAAAATTTATGTAATATGGCGGAGAAGGTTTTTGTTTTTAATTACTATTTTTATATTTGCTGTTTTTGATTGAAGTTTGTAGAATTAAAATTCAAGATAAATTTTTTTGAGGCGCTATAAGTTTTAAGCATGTAAAGTAAAACAGAATATTAAGGGCAATTAAAGTGTCGTACTTTTCGACAATAGCAAAGCATCACCGACTGTGCATGATTGCTTGAAAATTGACAGCAGATAATAATCCTTTTCAGGGTTGTATAAATAAAAAAATGTAATCAATATACAGAAAATAAAGATAATGAAAATACTTGTTACAGGATCTAATGGACAATTAGGCAGCGAGATACAAAATATTTCAAAAAAAGATCATTCAGTTCAATATATTTTTACCGATTATGCAGAACTTGATATAACAGACAAGCGTTCTGTTAAAACATTTTTTGCTGAACAGAAACCCGATTTTTTGATAAATTGTGCGGCATATACTGCTGTCGATAAAGCCGAATTAGATTTTGAAAATGCTATGATACTCAACGCTGATGCGGTTGCAAATTTAGTTGAATCGTGCAAGATTTGCAATACAATATTTTTTCATATTTCTACCGATTATGTTTTCGATGGCGAAAAACCTTCGGCATATTCTGAAAACGACAGAACAAATCCTGTTTCGGCTTATGGAAAAACGAAATTATCGGGTGAACAAAAGGCTCTGAATTACAATAAAACAATAGTAATTCGCACATCGTGGCTATATTCCGCTTTTGGTAATAATTTTGTAAAAACAATGCTGCGTTTAAGTTCGGAACGCGAAGAAATAAAAGTTGTTGCCGACCAGATTGGCTCGCCTACCTATGCTGAAGATTTGGCGAATGCTATATTGAAAATGATTGAAAAAATTACTGAAAATCCCGAAAATCTGAAAACAGGAATTTATCATTTTTCAAACGATGGACATTGTTCGTGGTACGATTTTGCAAAAGAAATTATAAAAATTGGTAATAAAAATTGTTTAGTCGCACCTATTTCAACAGATGAATATCCAACTCTTGCACAACGTCCGCAATACAGTTTGCTGAGCAAAAGAAAAATACAAAACGACTATGGTGTTGACGTTCCCCACTGGAAAACAAGTTTGGAAAGATGTATAAATCAACTGCAAATGTTGTAGTTTTTAATTTGTATTTTTACCAATTTAATAACACAAACAGTCAGTCCTTAAAAGCAAAATTTGCATATAAAAAATTAATAAACAGACATTTCAAACCTAACAGGTTTCGGAAAGCCTGTTAGGTTTTATGACACTTATTGTCCCGTCAGGGACAAAATGTCGGTAGAAAAATAATTGCCGCCGATATTTTCGCGCGAAGCGCTGTCGCTGACTTGAAACACCGTCGGCAACTCGCGCGACATGCATGTGTCTGCGTTTCTTTCTACCAATATTCTGTCCCT
>JAISYZ010000025.1 GCA_031269545.1 Prevotellaceae bacterium | reverse complement strand
TGAACTTCCCTTCACAATCCTTTTTTAGCAAGTATTTCAAGCAGTATGTCGGCATTTCGCCGAAGGGATACAGGAATACAGAATAAATAGTTGGCTATATTGGCAGAATAAAAATAAGTTGTATCTTTGGCATAAGTTATTTGATGATGTAAACCAAAGCCGGCGAAAGAATTTCGCTCGTTTCCATGTCGTTACCCACCGTACTGCTTCAAGGACAAATTTTGCAGTATGAACATATCAGCGATGAACTGAATCTTTCATCGCAGTCGTCGTTCGGCAAGTTTTTCAGGAAACATACCGGGCTTACTCCGAGGGAGTACAGGAAGTCTGGCAACGATATGGATATGGGTGCCGAAAAGTTGAGCGGAATGGAAAGGAAGCTTGCGACAAGTTAAACAATGATATATTGCAAATCAACACCTAAATTCATTTTTAGTGTGAATTTAGGTGTTGTTGGTATTTCGTTCTATATAATTCATATTATTTTCGTACCCCTTTTATGATTCGATTGTTTATATCTAATTTCCATTTTGCTTGTCTTTCTGATAAAATTCGCTTCTTCCAAATATCCAAATAATAGTTGTAGTCTTGTAGATTAATCCATTGTTTAACAAAAACATATTTTATAGTTTGCGGATTTACAGATTTTGTATTATCCTTGAGTATTTTCCTTAATGACACAAAAATACTCTCTTGTTCTTCAATATTCAAAAACTGCTTTACACAATGATTTCCAATATCTGCTCTCTTTTTTGTTTCAACGTTGTAAATGGTACAAATCTCAACAATAGGAAAATGCCCGCATAGACAATCATCAGCAATATAAGCACTTTCAAACTTCCATTCAAGTTTGGCTTGATTCCAATTTTTAGATTGGCTTAATTTCAACAACTCATTATGAGTCGGTATTCTCTATTATTCATATTTTTGTGTAACGCTTATCAAATTCCTTAATGATTTCAGAAGAATAGTAATCTTTTTTAGGGCTTTTGGAGTTGTTTGGGTCTAATGATCTGGTTTTACAGTACTTTTTCTTACTCATCAAAGGCTTTCTGATGTTATGATACGTTTGATTTGCTTTGAAATCTGTATATCGCTCTCTTAATTTTGCAGTTAGAGATGGATAATCGAATGGAAACCCTTTTAATGCATCTTCTTCGGTAACATTTATTTGTAGCGCATCTGGCGAATCGGAATAATGAACCAATAAACTGTCTGTTTCTGTAGATTTTACAAATTTTGTTTCAAGTTTTAGGGTAATATTATACTCTTTAGTTTCATCTGATGGAGTTAGTTTTTCCTTTTCAGCAATGTACTTTAATAGATTCTTAATCTGTTCCTTATTGCTATTTATAGAAGTACTACTTATTGCCTCAAACTCGTGAAAAAATGTCATAGGCATTAGAAAAAAAATATATCTCGACAAATCATAAGAGAACCAATCTGTTATGAGTTTTAAATAATTTTTTAAAGAAGCAGTTCCTATCTCAAATACTTTTTTCCCAACATCTTTATCTGAATGTTGAAAATGGATAGCCGTATCCCTTATTTCCATTAATAAAAAGATATTTTCTTTAACTGCATTATCAATTCTAATAGGCTCTTGTTCGCATATAGACAGACATTTAGGCAACCCTATTGTCTTGGGATTATTACTCCTATTTAATTCAGGTGCACGTGTTTTTAATATGTTTCCCTTTTTACCTGTCTTATTAGTTAGAATATAAATACTCTTTAGTTGTCCATCATTTTCTTTAATAATTTTGGCTTTCAAAAGTAGTTCCCAAGCATTTATCATCAGTATCGCAAAGGTTTCTTCACGATACTTAAAATCTGGTTTGTTGTATATTTTTATGGCAGAAAGTGCTGCTCCAACCGATTTTTCAACGAATAATTTATGCTTCGGATTTTTCATTGCTTTTTCATTTTTTACCGTTATTGTTTATAATTTGGGTTTCCTAAAATTTATGATAAAGTTGAAATAACTAAATCCACCAACCATTCCTCAAATTCATTCGTAGAATAATTGAAATCAGGGTCTGAAACAAGGTAGTCCTCAAACTCTAATTTTAACAACTCGTTTTGTTTTAATTCTTTCATATTTGTTGATTTATCTTTTATATTGAAAATTGTTCAGCAAAAACATCATCTATTTCTGTATTATAACTTGATTTTTTTCTATACAAGTCCACAATTTTTTGTTTGGCAGTGTTCGATAATTTGCGTAAATCCAACATCATACCTTTATTCAGGTCGTTTGGCTCGAATTTTTGCAAGCCGTTGCCGTATTCACGGCTGTTGTCGTTGAAAATTTGTCGGGCGGTATCCGTTATAAGGTACGCGAATAGCAATTCAACACTTACCTCTAAAAAAATATTAGTTTGCGGGTAAATGCAGTGAAATGTTGTGAGGTTTGAAATATTTGCCTCATTGCGAACAAAACGTAATCCTGTCCGATTGAAAACAGAAACCCAAATTGGTGCGGGCTGGCGTTTTTCCAATGAATACCAAGGATTGCGACTTGCTGTCAGAAATTTTTTGTTGATATTATCCGCCTCGCCTTTTCGTAAATAGTTGATTACATTTTCGTCTTTTGAATTTATAGCATTGAGCAAATAAACATTTTTTCCTTGTAGTTTTAAGTCCTCAAAATCGGAATTTGTAAAGTTATTTCCCTTAACATCAACGCAATGACAAATGCAGGGTAAAAGATATTTTTCGTTGATTTTATTTGCCTCTGCTTTGGCAAGATTAAATGTAAAATAATCGTTTGCCCCTGTAGCAATACCTCTGACTACCTTTGCATAAGTTGAAAACGGCACAAGGTTTTTGAATTTATGCCCGTTTTGCAGTTGATAGTAAGTTTTCCATTTTATTTCAGGATTTAGTTCCAATAACGAGTAAACATTTGAGTTGTCAGGTATTTCAGGATAATTTTCAATCAACGCTTCAATTTTATTTAATTCGTTGATTGATTGAATGTTTGTGAATTGTACTTTGTCGGTTTTGTTATCGTTGGCACAAAGTACTATGCAAGCAGTCGTTAAAGCATCGTCAAAAACATTTTCTTCAAAATTAAAAACGATAATATGCCGCAGTGTTCCTGTTTTGAGCAAATACTGTTTAACCAACTTGCCATAATCGGAATTTAGAAATTCGGACGGAATGATATATGCGCATCGTCCGTTGGGTTTAAGTTGGTGGATTGATTTTAGTAAAAACAGCGTGTAAAGATTTGTAAATCCGTTCAATTTGCATTTCAGGTGTTTTTCAATTTCTTTCAGGATGTTTTTGTTGTCGTAATCGTGGAATTT
>JAISYZ010000183.1 GCA_031269545.1 Prevotellaceae bacterium | reverse complement strand
TTTCATTCCTCGCAATGACGTGCTACTTGCTTTTATGTCAAAACAAAATTGACAGAAATAATGTCGTATTATTGCTGATTTTTTTATTTTTAAGGAACGACTATTTATTTGTAAACTTGCTCGGCGCAGCCAACCGAAGCGCAGCGGAGCTCGGCGTAGCCAAACTGCAACATATTTCTCGACAGGCTCGAAATGACAAGCAAATCGTTAAATTCCCAAGCCATCGGTGAAGATAGCAGATGCTTTTTTCTGAATGATGCGCGAATAAGGAGGAACGCTGTTGACTTGCCAAACGTTGCCGCCGATTATCGAATCGTGTCCTATCGTTATACGTCCGAGAATAGTAGAGTTTGAATAAATAATCACATTATCTTCGATTATAGGATGTCGAGGCTGGTTTATCGGCAAACCGTCGCTGTCGAAAACAAAACCTTTTGCGCCGAGAGTTACGCCCTGATAAAGTCTGACATTATTGCCGATTATGCAGGTTTCGCCAATCACAACGCCAGTTCCGTGGTCGATGCTGAAATATTCGCCTATCTGCGCAGCAGGATGAATATCTATGCCTGTTGCAAAATGAGCCGTTTCGGTAATAATTCGCGGAAGCAAAGGTATTTGCATCAACAACAGTTCGTGAGCCACGCGATAATGCAACATCGCTTGAACGGCGGGATAACAAAAAATAACTTCGCTGTAACTTTTGGCTGCAGGATCGCAATCGTGTACGGCTTTTACATCCGTAGCCAGCAATCGTTTTATTTTTGGCAAATTCTCAATAAAAGACAAGGTAAATTCATCCGCCGTTTTTTGAGGACTGCCGTATTCGTACGAAAAGCAAAGTCCTTTGTATATCTGTTCGTTGAGCAATACATAAACGTTCTTGAGGTTGTCAATCGCTGTATTTCCGTTTGCATCGCCATTGCCGAAAAATCCAGGAAATATTATGGATTTTATCAGATTCATTAATTTTTTAATGCAATCTACATTTGGCAAAGGATGATTCGGCTGATGAATAAACTCATATTCGGGAATATCATTTTGCGATAATGTTTTTTCTATTTTTTCTAAAAAAGATGTTATCATAGTCAATAAGTTTTATACAAATCAAAAACTAAACAGTTTCATTTTTTTGATTTTTGTCGAATTGTTCCTGCGCTTTTTTAAAACCTGTTTTCAGATACGGAAAAATTGCCGAAGCAAATCTTTCGATGGGACGGTAAAGCAGTGAATTGTTTATATGTTTTTCGGGTAAAAAATGTAACGATCTATTTAAATTGCCTGTAAGCAGAAGAATAACACTCAAAGCAAAAACAATTTTTATGACAGAAAAAAATACTCCCAAAATACGGTTTATCAAACCCATCATTGCAACTTTTACAACCAAATGCAAAAATTTACCAAGCAAAACTATCAATCCCCACACTATTGCAAAAGTAATGATAAATGCCAATGTGTTCATTATCACAGGATCGGCAACAATTATTGACGAAAATTTAGATGCAAGCCAAAACGATGCTTTGTAAGCGACAAAAGCGCCTATCAGCATTGCCAGCAAACTTGAAAGTTGTATTATAAAACCCGTTGAAAATCCGCGAATAGCTGCCCAAATAATGATTAACGCAAAGATAATATCAAAATAATTCATTCTTTTTTTGTAATTTATAATTTGAAAGGTGCAAAAATACTATTTTATTTTGAAATAAGAATTTGTTTAATAATATTTTTACAACACAATTATCAACAGCCAACACATTGCATTGTCATAGAAATTTGTTAATCATCAATTGATTTCAGGATTGATTTCGCTTCGGTTGTTTCAGGCTAAGGCTCACAACAGTGTTTTTTAATCTTTAAAATATTAAATTTTTAAGTCATTCGATATTTAAATCACCAATAGTCAATGCATTTTTGTATCTTTGCGCCAAAATTACAGATATTTTTTATGGAAATAATTAAAAATCACAAAGTAGGAGTTTTAACATCGGGAGGAGATGCTCCGGGCATGAATGCGGCAATTCGTGCAGTAACAAGAGCAGGATTGAACAATGGAATGGAAGTTTTTGGTATTCGGCGCGGATTTCAGGGATTGATTGAAAATGATATGTTTCAAATGAAATCGCAAGACGTAAGCGGAATACTTCAAAACGGAGGAACGTTTTTACAGTCAACACGTTCTACGGAATTTAAAACCAAAGAAGGAAGAAAAAAAGGATACGATGTACTTAAAAATTATGGAATTGACAGTCTTGTCGTAATCGGTGGAGACGGTTCGTTTACTGGAGCAAATATTTTTGCGCAGGAATATTCGGACATTTCGGTGATTGGTATTCCGGGAACTATCGATAACGACCTTTACGGCACGGATTATACGATTGGTTACGATACAGCATTAAATACTGTTATCGATGCCGTTGATAAAATTCGCGACACGGCAAGCTCGTTCAATCGCATATTTTTTGTTGAAGTCATGGGACGCGAAGCAGGATTTATTGCAATAAACAGTGGAATTGCTTCGGGCGCCGAAGTGATAATGGTTCCCGAACGTAAAAATCAAATCGAAAAAGTTAGAAAATTTCTTAAAGAACGCGCTTTGAAAAACAAATCGAGCATCATTATCGTTGCCGAAGGACTCGAAGAAGGCAGCGCAATGGAAATTGCCGACAAGGTAAAAGATGAATATCCTGAATTTGATATTAAAGTTTCTGTTCTCGGACACATTCAGCGCGGAGGACGTCCAACATCAAAAGACAGAGTTACGGCAAGCCTTATGGGAGTCGCTGCAATAGATGCAATCATCGACAATCAAAAAAGCATTATGATTGGCTGGAAAAACGAAGAAATCGTCCAAGTGCCTCTCAATAAAACAATAAAAACGCATAAAACAATTTCGGACGACATGCTAAACATCGCCGAAATGATAGGAACGTTTTTGCCAAAATGACAGATAAGAAACTGGAAAATCAATTAAATTTATGATTGTTATTTGAACTTTAATATTTTTGTGTTATTAGTATAAAAATATATTTATTATGAATAAATTACATGTCATTACGCCTGTAAAGGATTCGATAAAAACAACAGAACGGACTGTTGATTCTGTAATGGCATCCGTAACAGCGATTCCGTTTGCATATACTGTTTATAATGATTTCAGCAATGATGAAAATACACAGAAATTGACAGAGCTGTCAAAAAAACATAATTTTCAATTGATTCATCTTAAAGATATTACTTCGCATCCATCGCCAAACTATTTGTTGGTTTTGCAAAAAGCGCAAGAAAAAGCATTAAGCGACAAAACGCATTTGATAATCATAGAATCGGATGTAATTATCGAAAAAAACACTATTCAACAATTATACGATTGCGCTGATATGTTGGAAAATGCAGGATTGGTGTCGGCTGTAACAACAGATGAAAACGGAAATATTAATTTCCCGAATCTTCATGCGCGAAAATATAAAAAAGGCATTGTATCTACACGCAAACGAATCAGTTTTTGCTGTGCCTTATTAACCTGTAAACTGTTGTCAACACTGGATTTTAATGCTTTAAATCCGGCGAAAGACTGGTATGATGTGATTATTTCGCACAAAGCGCTTCGAACGGGATTTAAAAATTATATGAATACTTTGTGTCCTGTAATTCATTTACCTCACAGCAGCCGACCGTGGAAATTACTGAAATATTCAAATCCGCTGAAATATTACTGGCTGAAATATACAAAACAATTAAAAAAGCAAACAAATAAGTTTGAACAATGAAAGACGCCAATAACACAATAGAAAATACGCATGAACTGCAACCTTTGGTATCTGTGATTGTTCCTGTTTACAACATGCAGAATTATATTGCCGAAACGCTTGATTCTGTACTTGCATCCAGTTATCATAATTACGAAATAATTATTATTGATGACGGCTCGACCGACAATTCATCCGAAATTATTAAATCGTATGTTGCAAAATCAGACAAGATTAAATTTTTCAAACAGACAAACAAAGGCGTTTCTGCCGCCCGAAATCATGCAATAAAACGTTCGGCAGGCGAATATATTTTACCCGTAGATGCCGACGACTTAATATCTTCCAATTACATAAAAGAAGCCGTAAATGTTTTGAAAAACAATCCGCAAATAAAAGTAGTATGTTGCGAAGTAGAACGATTTGGTGAAAAAACAGGCATAAAGAAATATCCTTCATTCAGTTATAAATTGCTGGCACGTAAAAATATGATTGTAAATAGCGCTATGTTCCGAAAAAGCGATTGGGAAAAAACAGATGGCGGCTATTGCGAAGAAGAAATCTTTTGCGAAGACTGGGATTTTTGGATATCAATGTTCAAAACAGGAGGCGAATTTTTACGATTACCTTTTGTAGGCTTGCGATACAGAATTAGACAAAGTTCGCGAAGAATTAACGTTCACAGCAAAAAAAGGAAAATGATAGATATGATTAACAGTCGCCACAAAGAATTTATATATAAACAATTAGGCGGAAAATTGCATTACAGTAGAACTTGGTCAAGGTTTTTCAATTTCTTTTGTTGAATTGTTAATTCCGAAACGGTTGTTGTTGAACCCGAATATATTACTGTTTGCGTTTTTTCTACCAATATTCTGTCCCTGACGGGACAGCAAGCATCATCAAACCTGACAGGTTTCCGAAAGATAAAAAAACAGTGAATAAGAATGAAAAAAATATCTGGATTAACTCCGTTGAACTCCGCTGCGGTTGGCTACACCGAACCCTGCGGGTTTCGGTTGCTTCCTGCTTCGCAGTTCGCAATGACGAACACAAGACGGCAGAGCGTCATTGCGAGGAATGAAATGACGAAGCAATCCAGAGAAATAAATAATCAAAAAATTTTCTGGATTGCTTCGGGCTGTGCCCTCGCAATGACGAATAAGAAACAAAACCTAACAGGTTTCGGAAACCTGTCAGGTTTGAGATTATTGGTTATTAATTTTTGTATCTGAAAATTTTACTTTTAAAGAGCGCCTGTTTGTTTCAATATTCCTAAAGCATAATAATATGAATGTGATTTATTTATTGCTATTCAAGTAGCATATAAATAATAGCAAACATGATTCTTATATCACTTATTTTTTCGAAGACTGATTTTTCCGGAAAATATTTTTCCAAAAAAGTTTTCATGTATAAGCGGTCATCATCCGTACTGTTTTCTCCGTCATTAATGCAAAATAAAGCGGGATTATATTTCAGGAAGTATTGCTCATAGTTTTTTTTAATTATACTAATAACAAATGATTCATAACGATTTACATATTTCAAATGCCCTTTGCCCATAACAATAGAATAATATGCAAATATAACGCGTTGCACATCTTTATCTGAACGCAAGTGATGCTGTAAAGAAGAATTTATCTCATTTTCAAAAACATTAACAGTTTCTTTATAATCTGTTTTTCGATAAGCATCTATATTATGGTGAGGCATTCCCATAAAATATTTTCCGTATTTTTTTTCGATTAACTGAGATGCTATGATAATCTGTTTTTGGTAGGTTGACAGTTCTTTTCTCATTAAACATTTATATACGCATCTCAATTTACTCAATATTTTTCTTTGTAATCGCACAACAGGCAATCCGTCTTTTTCAAAGAAAAAAGATGGCGATATGTCTGCATTGATAAACATATCATCATTTGCATACAAAAAATATTCTGAAAGATTGGGTATTTTCCACAAAAAATACTCTATTACAAGTGAATTATAACAAGGCAACGCTTCTTTTGGAAGTATTTCAGTGTGGTCAACAATTTGTATTTTAGGATTGGAAGTGTCTAACCACGCTGGTATTTGCTGGTCTGTTACAATGAAAATTTTATTAATCCAGGGGATATGTTTTTCAACAGAACGCAATGAATATTTTAATTCATCATTGTTTGCAAATCGTCCTTCACAGTTGATTGCATTTTCTACATTTTCTGTGTTTTTTATACCTAAAAAAGCATTTTTACGAGATAACCATGCAGGGTCATTTCCATCAACCCAAAGGAAAACCAGATCTATGTTCATCTTATTTTTCGATATGTTTAGTATATTAAATTATGCAAAGTTAACATAAAATTCTTATTTACGCACAAACGAATAAAAGTGTTTGGAAAATTTTCACGTGGGAAAGTAAACATCCTGATTATTATATCATTTATTTTTCAAATGTTGATTTATCCGGAAAATGTTTTTTCAAAAAAGTTTTCATGCGTAAGCGGTCATCATCTGTAATATTTTCTCCGTCATTAAGGCAAAATAAAGCAGGATTATATTTAATCAAATAACGTTCATAGTTTTTATTTATTCTAACAGTCATTGATTCATAACGATTTACATATTTCAAATGTCCTTTGCTCATAGCAAGAGAATAATATGCAAATATAACGCGCTGCGCATCTTGATCTGATCGCAAGTGATGCTGTAAAGAAGAATTTATCTCATTTTCAAAAACATTAACAGTTTCCTTATAATCTGTTTTTCGATAAGCATCTATGTTATGTTGAGGTATTCCCGAAAAATATTTTCCATATCTTTTTTTAATCAGATGAGAGGCTAATATAATTCTCTTTCGATAAAGTGAAATTTCTTTTCCCATTAAACGTTTATATCCGTATCTCAATTTACCAAATATTTTTCTTTGTAATCGCACAACAGGCAATCCGTCTTTTTCAAAGAAAAAAGATGGCGATATGTCTGCATTGATAAACATATCATCATTTGCATACAAAAAATATTCCGAAAGATTGGGTATTTTCCACAAAAAATACTCTATTACAAGTGCATTATAGCAAGGCAACGCTTCTTTTGGAAGTATTTCAGTGTGATCAACAATTTGTATTTTAGGATTGGAAGTGTCTAACCACGCTGGTATTTGCTGGTCGGTTACAATGAAAATTTTATTAATCCAGGGGATATGTTTTTCAACAGAACGCAATGAATATTTTAATTCATCATTGTTTACAAATCGTCCTTCACAGTTGATTGCATTTTCTACATTCTCTGTGTTTTTTATACCTAAAAAAGCATTTTTACGAGATAACCACGCAGGGTCATTTCCATCAACCCAAAGGAAAACCAGATCTATGTTCATCTTATTTTTCGATATGTTTAGTACGTTAAATTATGCAAAGTTAACATAAAATTTTCATTTACGCACAAACGAATAAAAATGTTTGGAAAATTTTACTTTTTCAGGAGCGAAATTTTACAAAAAATCAAGGTTTTGCAAGCATTAATCTGTCTTCAACCATGCGGACGATGTATTGTTGAATAATGGCTTTTAACAGTTTTTCCATTTCCTGCTGTTCTGCAACTTTTCCTGTCTGGTTATTTTGGAGCAGAATATCGGATTTATAATTGTAAACCGATTTTGTTTTTTCTCCATCAAACTGCAAAAAATAATCGCTTTTTACTAATTGATACAAGCCATTATAATTCACAACAAATTTATCATCTTCGTCTGTATTGAAAATATCCTGTCCGTATGCAAAATAAGGTTTGTCATAATTCAGATAACCCAAAATGCTCGGCATAATGTCGATTTGCTGCACGGGAAATGTTTGCAATCCTTTCAAATCGCTGCCCGGATGATAAAACAGGACAGGAACGGAATATCTGTTTAAATCAGTAAAATATTCCTGATGCGTAACCAAACTGGTGTGATCTGCCGTAATAACAAACAGCGTATTATCGAACCATTCGTACTGCGACATTTTTTTGAAAAACTGTCGAATTGCATAATCCGTATATCCTATGCATTTGTGTATAGGTTGATCTCCTTCGGGAAAACGCCCTTCGTAACGTTTGGGAATCCTAAACGGATGATGAGATGTTGATGTGAAAACGGCTGTTACAAACGGTTGTTTCAGCTCGCCCATTTTGTCGGCGTAGAATTGCAAAAATTCTTCGTCCCACACAGCCCACATGCCGTCCAAATCGGTGTTTCCATATTCGGTAAGTCCAAAATAATCGTCAAATCCTGCGCTTTTTGCATAAGCAAGAAAACCCATAGATCCATTGTGCGCTCCGTGAAAAAAAGCCGAATAATAACCTTTCTCTTTCAAAACAGCGGCAATGCTGCTGATGCTGTTGACAGAATAAGATGTAGAAATAAACGGTTCAATAATCATCGGAATACTTGAAAGTATAGAAGGCATGGCGTCAATCGACTTGCGTCCGTTACTGTATGAATATTTGAAAGTAAGTCCTTCATTGTAAAGCGAATCTGTAAACGGAGTATAGCCTTTGTACGTGCCGCCGTCCAAGTGCTGATTGAAAAATCCCGAATATTCTTTTCCCCAGCTTTCTATGATGAAAATGACTACGTTCAACGGTTTAAATTCGCCTGTCGGTAACGGATAATGTTCAGGAGAATAAACATTCGCCATTTCTTCTTCGCTTGCAAAATAATGCGGATTTTTATATATTTCCTTATCCAGTGTCCTAATAATACAAAAAGGAGTGTTGAGTACAATTGCCGTTTCGGCGCTTTTGTTGACGTAAGCATTGGCATTGCTGAGCGTTATGGGGCGATGCGGAGGAATGATTCCTCCTCTCATTCCGATAACGGTAACAAAAACCAGACCGCACATCAACAATGTATGCAATGAATAATAAATAATGTTCGTTTTCAATGTCGATGCTTTTTTAGCAACAGTTCGCGGCGTACGATAATATCTGTAAAGAATGAAAATGACGAATGCAACAAACAGCGTAACATACCAATATTCAATAATTGACATTCCAATGATTTTTAACAGATTGTTTTCGTTTTGAAATTCCGAAAAAACAGTACTCGTAGTGCGGCGATTTGTAAAACGGAAATAGACAATATCAATACAATTGGCTATAATCGCCAGACTGTTTACTGCGATAAAAATCCATTTCGCTGTTCGCTGATACGTTGCGTTACGCCTGAATTTAAACGGAAAAATCTGCATTGACAAGTATATAACATTGGTATAAAGCAATGCCGAAATGTCGAATTGCAAGCCGCCTTTCAATAAAGTAAGAAAATGATTAAATGTAATGTCGGCAAAGTAACTTTTATTGACAAGAAAAAAGAATATGCGGCAAAGGTTGTAAATCACAAACATCAGCAATAAATTGTATATCAATGCTGCTATCGGAGAGGTTTTTATATATTTATTCCAAAATTCCTTAATATTATGTTTTCTCAAAAAAGAGTGAAACGCGGAAATTTTGTTATTGTCATTTTTTGTTATAATGTCCATTGTTATTATTAATTTCAGTTTGCTGCCTGTCTTATAATTTATATTATAGGACAAATGTAGTGAAAAATATTTAGATTTTACGCCAAAGTAAAAAATCGTCATTTTAAAAAATATGTTAATGTCAAATATGTAATTATCTGTTTCATTGTTGTTTGTCTGCGCCTATAATATAAATTATACGACAAACACAATACAAATGGAACTAAATTTTCCCCCAATATGGGATTTTTAAATTTTTAATTTCTTGTCTTTATCTGTTTTTCGGTTAAATCTTTTTTTCTCTCAATTGTTAATTATTAATTAATTTACTAATTTTGTCTTACTGTAAAAAAGATATAAAACAATATGTATATTTAACAAATTAATAAACAACAAATTATGAAAAAAATTTTAATTCTGTCAGTAATGATTTCAGTCGCTTTTCCGTTTTGTTCGACAAACAAAAAAGACAATCGCGAAAACACGGCAAAAACCGTTGAGCAAGCGCCCGATTCAACAATAAACCAGATTGATGCAAGAGGATACATTGTACAAGTCGGCGATGAAGCTCCAAATTTCACAATAAAATATATTGATGGAAAAACCGCTCAACTTAACGACCTGCGCGGGAAAACATTAATGTTGCAGTTTACCGCAAGCTGGTGCAGCGTTTGCCGAAAAGAAATGCCGTTTATCGAATCGGATATTTGGCAAAAACACAAAGACAACGAAAACTTTGCGTTAATCGGAATCGATTTGAAAGAAGATGCCAAAACAATCGAAACATTCAGAGAATCAACAGGTGTAACTTATCCAGTTGTACTTGACGAAGACGGAAAAATATTTGAACTTTATGCCGAAAAAGAGGCAGGCGTTACTCGAAATGTTTTAATAAACAAAGAAGGCAAAATCGTATTTTTAACCCGCCTTTACGACGAAACTGAATTTGAAAATCTCAAACAGCATATAGAAAAACTGCTTGAATAAATCTGCAAACAATATCATTATAAATTAATTATAACCAAACACATACAAATTATGAAACTTTTATTAATAAGCAATTCAACAAATGCAGGAGAAAGTTATCTCGAATATCCCAAAAAGCAAATAGCCGAATTTTTGGCAAAAAACAAAGTGACGAAAGTAATGTTTGTTCCTTATGCAGCCGTTACGTTTTCGTACGATGAATATCAGGAGAAAGTACAAAATCGCTTTTCGGAGTTCGGCGTTGAAGTCGATTCTGTTCATCGCTACGAAAATCCTGCAAAGGCAATAGAAAAATCGCAGGCAATAGTTGTCGGCGGCGGAAATACATTTCATTTGGTAAAAAATATGCAGCAGCACAAATTGATTGACGCAATTCGCACAAAAGCGCTGAAAGGCGTTCCGTATATCGGCTGGAGCGCAGGCTCAAACGTTGTCTGTCCGACAATGTGTACAACAAACGATATGCCGATTGTTCAGCCGCGCACGTTTAAAACGCTCAATCTCATTCCGTTTCAAATAAATCCGCATTATCTTGACGCACATCCAGACGGACATGCAGGCGAAACCCGCGAACAGCGAATTTTGGAATATCTCGCAGCAAATCCCAAAATGTATGTTGCAGGATTGCGCGAAGGTTGCATGCTTTTGATTGAAAACAAGACAATAAAATTTATCGGAAAACGCAATTTGCGACTGTTCAAATACAGTGAAATGCCGAAAGAAATAAAACCAGATGAGGATTTCAGTTTTCTGCTGAATTTGTAAGATGTCGCTGGTTTTCTGTTTATTTTGATATGAAATATCAACAGTAAAAAGGAAATTAATAAGGCAAAAATAAATGTAAAAGATACGGAAGTAACTATTCTGAAAATCAATGAAGAAGATTATATTTCGTTGACAGATATGCTGAAAGCAAAGCTGGGCGAGTTTTTGGTATCAAGTTGGTTGCGCAATCGCAATACGCTTGAATTTATTCGTATATGGGAAAGTGTTCATAACCCCAATTTTAATTATATCGAATTCGATATAATTAAAAGTCAATCGAAACTAACAGTTTTATTATCAGCGTAAAGGAACTCCACGAAAAGACAAATCTTATCTGTTTGCAGGCAAAAACGGGACGTTATGGCGGAACTATACGCACATAAAGACATTGCATTTGAATTTGCCCTGTACAATTGTAAACTCCACAAAAATTTTTATCATTCTGCACCTGACAATGCATATTTTTCTTATCTTTGTAAAACATATTAAAACAGCAGCAAATTTATGAAAGAGATAGAGGTTTTTTGCAAAAACAATCGGCAACGAAAATCATATTTACCCGGAACAACTCTGCTCGATGTTGCATACGAGCAAAAAATAAAACTTGATTTTCAGGCGCTTGGCGCTTATGTAAACAACGAGTTGAAAGAACTTTTGTACGAAATTTATACTCCTATAACCGTTGATTTTATCGACATTTCAAATCCTGACGGAATGCGCATATATCAACGCACGCTTACGTTTTTGCTGCAAAAAGCCTTGAAAGATTTGTTTCCTCAATATACTCTGATTGTGCAACATTCGGTTTCAAAAGGTTTGTATTGCGAAGTCAGCAACGGCGGCGAAGAACTTACAATGGCGCATATAAACAAACTCGAACAGTATATGCACAAACTTGTTGCCGAAGATATTCCTTTCGTAAAGAAAAAAATCCCAACCGAAGATGCAATAAAATTGTTTGAAGCAAACGGTTTTCACGAAAAAGTCTTATTACTCAAAACACGCCCGCGATTTTACACATCCGTGTATTTTTTAGACAGTTATGCCGATCATTATTATGGACCTTTGCTGCCATCGACAGGTTTTTTAAAAACTTTCGGACTGTTCAGTTATTACAAAGGTTTGCTGTTGATGTTTCCACGAAGCGACGAGCCTGATAAACTCGAAAATATTGTGATTCAAAACAAAATGTTCGAGATATTTCAGGAACATAAAGACTGGAACAGAATTTTGGGAGCGCACAGCGCAGGACGCATCAACGATGCTATGGCTCAAAACAAATTCGGAGAACTCATAAAAGTGAACGAGGCGCTGCACGAAAAAAAATATGCAGCAATAGCCGACACAATTGCACAACGTAACGATGTGAAAATTATATTGATAGCAGGACCTTCATCGAGCGGAAAAACGACTACGGCAAAACGTATTGCAATACAGTTGAAAGTTGCAGGACTCAATCCCGTCATTCTTTCGCTTGATAATTATTTTGTTGACAGAGAACTTACGCCCAAAGATGAAAAAGGCGAATACGATTTTGAGTCAATTCACTCTCTTGATTTGAAACTGATTAACGAACAACTCAACAGTCTTCTCGAAAGAAAAACAGTTTTAATTCCCAAATTTTCATTCCACACAGGCAAACGTTATTACGATAACGAAAATCTCACAGTCGGCGAAAAAGATATTTTGATAATCGAAGGCATTCACGCGCTAAATCCCGAACTTACCGAACATATTGATAATAAGCGAAAATTCAGAATTTATGCATCCGCGCTGACATCAATCGCCTTAGACAACAACAATCGTATTCCCACAACCGACAATCGCCTGATACGCCGCATAGTAAGAGATGCGCAATCGCGTTCGTGTTCTGCACTCGACACAATACGGCGCTGGCAAAGCGTCAGACGCGGCGAAAACAGAAATATTTTCCCGTATCAGGAAAATGCAGACGCAATGTTCAATTCATCACTCATTTACGAACTTTCGGTTTTGCGGATTCTCGTCGAACCGCTGCTGCTCAAAATTCCTCCAACCGAACTCGAATATGCCGAAGCAATTCGCCTGCTCAAATTTATAAGTTATTTCACTCAAGCCGACATAAAAGATATAAAACAAATCCCGCCGACATCAGTACTGCGCGAATTTATAGGCTTCAGCAGTTTTTCGTATTGAGAGAGTTTAAGAGATAAAAATAAAAAACATTTAATATCAAACATAATACGTTATAATATAATGAATTATGGCAAACGAAAGAATAACAGAAGACATTGTTCGCAACCACTTTAAGAGCGACCCGCTTTTCAAAAGCATTAAGTTTGAAGAGTAAAAGTCGTACAACAAACGAGTGATTGACTTGCTGCAAAACACCTCAAAAAGCGGAAAAGGCATATTTCGACATTTAAATTAACAAATACACAATTAAGAATTAAAAGATTTTGTCAATCGACAAAGATAAATAGATAAACAGTCAATAAAAATGTCAGTCGTTTGGCATAAGGTTTCGCTGCATCCGAAGATGAAAACAAGGCGCTTGTTTTGCCGTAAATCTCCGCATTGTTTTTGGCGTTGCGTAGCGAAACACCATACAAAACAGAGAAAAATTTTATAACATTGTAATATATTTAATTGTCTGTATAAAAGTTATATCTATAAATAAAATCAGGAATATTTTTTAAAATGGTAAAATGCTATTATGCTAAAATTAGAGATGTAAAAATGTTTATCATTTTATTTTTTTGCATAAGCATTAATCTGATATTTTGAACGAAAAAATGTAAAAATATTAAAAAATCGGTATTAATGGATAGCAATAAATTTTCATTTCCTTTTTCCATTATATTACTGTCAAATTTAGATATAAAATATATTTATAAATGGCTAATTTATTTTATTTTTATTTGGTTGCTTTTAATAATATCCTGATACATAGAATATAATAAAATTGAAGCATGAAAATAATTCCATTATTTTTGCGTTGAATGTTTTGTAAATAAAAAACAATGATTATTTTTGCCGTAAATTTATAAAAATGTATTTTGTATATAAAAATAAAAATTCTCCCGTAATAATTTGGGATAACGAAGCATTGTTAAATCCGCTTGCAGAAGTCAGATATCAGCAGGGACGGCTTATAGGCGCAATGGATGCTCTTGCCCTTGATTTGCAAAACGAAGCCATTCTCGAAACATCGACTTTGGATATAACAAAATGCGCAGAAATGGAAAATATATTTTTTGACGAAGAAAAAGTGCGTATATCAACTGCCTGTAAATTTGGCATATACAAGAAGAAATTAACGGAAAAAGACGAAGAAATCGACAGATTAACAGAAGCAATGATGGATGCAACTATTAATTGTAATTTGCCGCTGTCGGATGAGCGTATCTTTTTTTGGCACGAAACTTTAACTTCAAAAAAAGCAAAGGAAAAAAATGAGGAAACAGGCAGATTTCTCAAACTTTCGCGAATAAAAAAGGCTGTGTATAAGACCATTGGCAAAAATTCAACAGGATTCAGAGCCTTGGCAAACAAAGAAATGGCTAATTTTATAAATTGGGTTAATACCGAAAACGGACTCGATTCTGTTGTAAAAGCGGCAATAGCGCATTTATGGTTTGTAACTATTCGCCCGTTCGACGAAGGAAATGCACGAATTGCCGGACTTCTCACCAATATGCTTCTTGCTCGATCCGACAACACTTTGCATCGTTTTTACAGTATGCTTGCTCAAATGAAATCAGACGAAAAACAGTATCATTCTATTTTGGAAAAAACACAAAATGAGAACTTTGATGTTACCAATTGGATGCTTTGGTTTTTCGGCTGTATGAAAAAAGCATTGAAAGCGACCGATGTAATATTATTGAGTGTCATGAAAAAATCCGAATTTTGGAAAATTCACGACCGAACGCCGCTAAACAACCGACAGCGACTGGTTATAAATAAGTTGATGGGCAGCATAGATGGAAAACTGCAATCGTCAAAATGGGCGCAAATGGCAAATTGCTCGTCCGACACCGCTTTGCGCGACATTAAGGATTTGATGGAAAAAGGAATTTTACGTCAACAACAGCAAGGCGGACGCAGCACAAATTACGAACTTGCAAAAATTTGAAAACATCTTTTTTAATTAGCAATAAAGTATAGGCTTCGTGTATTTAATTCTTTTATTATCAAAATAATACTATCAATGCTTCTACACAAGTTTAACAATTCCAAAAATTATTTAATATAATTATAACATTAACAGCGGTATAAGCATGTTATCATTATGTTAAGATTCTCCGAGAAATAATGATTCTGTCGTCAAAATACTTTTTATGTCTTCGAGTGATATTTCCATGTCGTTATCGTATGCATTTTGCTGAATGTATTCGTACATTTCGTCTTCGTCAATTTCATCAGAACCAATCTCATTGATATAGCAGCATTCCATGCAAAACACAGCAAAAACCACATCAATGTCGTATCTGTCCTTCAAATCTTGCGGCAAAAGCGCATAAACGTCATCGATAATGTTTCCGATGTTTACTGTATCTTCGTCGTCAAAAGAATCGATATTGCTTTCGGGTTCAATCAGTCCTGCGCTTTCCATGTAGGCATTATCGGCATTTAAAAGTTCTTCCAGTTCTCTGTAACTAATCGGACTGCAAAAATTTTTACTGATATTTTGATTAATAAACGCCGTTATTTCCACAATGTTAATACCGTTATCATTTTCATCATTATCGGTAGCATCATAATATTCATATACCAAATCGAGCAAATATTCAATTTGTGCAACCGTGTATTTTTGCTGCATTTGCGAAGATACATGCTTATGTGCAAAAATTGCAGCATCCGTTTCGTTATAATTATTTTCCATGTTTTTAGTTTTTTATTTGTTTTTATTTGTTATCTTTATTAATTTATTTACATTTTCAAGTTTATTATAAAACTCACTACCAAAGCATCTGACTATTGCCCCTTTTAGAAATTCGTACACAAAAATGTTTTCGTCTTTTCCCTTGACATATTTGTTTTTATTTTATTCTGATGAATAATGACACAAAGTTACTGTTTTATTTTGAATTGAATAAAATCATTTCACATTTCTGAATAAATTTGATATTGCGTACATCGGATAAACGTCAATGTTTTCGTAATGTGCAAAATTTTCGAGCGAAGTGCGAACGCCTTTGTCAATCTTTTTTTGATGCATAAACCAGCGCAAACTTTGCATCGCACCCTGCGTTCTCGCTTTTACTTCTATCGGAATAATGCGGTCGTGTTTCTGAACGAGAAAATCTATCTGAGCGCTTCCTTCGTTTTTTCCGCGTTGCCAGTAATAGAGATTTGCAGCCAAATGGCACGACGCTGCTTTTACAATTTCCAACGCGACAAAAACTTCCGCCAGAGCGCCGCGATTGATGCTTTTGAAATCGTTCGACAGCAAAATATCGGAAATATTCAAACCCAAAATTTGCTGAAAAAGCCCCGTATCAAACAAAAACATTCGTTGAAATTTCAGGTTTACTTCTGCTCCCAAAGGTATTCCGTTTGCTGCCGTATGCGTTACAGGATACACCAAACCAGCCATTATGAGCAGTTGCAAAGCGTCTTTTACCTGACGGTTAGAAAGTTGAACGCCTGCCCGTTCATAAACAAATTTCCCTTCTGCCTGCTTCGCCACCGACTCAAAAACTTCGTTGATACGTGCGGCAGGAACTCGCGTTTTGTATTTGGCAAAATCGTTGCGGAACGATTGAAGTATGTCGTTCTGTATTTCTTGACAAGTTAACAAATTTTGATTTTCAACATACTGCGACACAACAGCGGGCATTCCGCCAATCAAACTGAAAATTTGCATTTGTGTCAAAAGCTGAACATGTAAGCCTTCAAAAAGCGGATTTTGCGGACTTGCTTTTTCTATTTCATCAACCCAAAGTTTTTTGCCCGAAGCAATCAGAAACTCGCTGAACGAAAATGGATACAGAAAAATAGAAGCAATGCGTCCCACACCAAACGAGGGCAGTTCTTCGAGTGCAAATTCCAACAAAGAACCAGCCGCAATAACGTGAAGTTCGGGATATTTTTCGTAGAAAAACCGCAGTTTTGAAATAGCGGGAATGTGTGCCTGAATCTCGTCCAAAAACAGCAATGTTTCGCCCGCAACAATCGGCGTAAGTGTCAAAGCCGACAATTTCATACATATTTCCTGCGGCGAAATGCCCGGACGAAAAAGTTCTTTTACCCGTTCGTCGGCGTCTTCAAAATTTATTTCTACATAATTCTTAAACGATTTGCCCAAATGCCTTACCGCTGATGATTTGCCAACCTGCCGAGCGCCGCGAAGCAGCAAAACTCTTCTGTTTTTTGTTTTGCTCCAAGCCAACAATTCGCTGTCAATATTTCTAAAAAAATATGTCTCTTTTGTCATAAATAAATTATCAAAATAATTAACTGAAAACAGCGGCAAAAGTAATATATTTTATTGTAATTGCAAAATTCTGTACCCAAAAATTGATTGGTTTTGCAAAATTCTGTACTCAAAAACTGACTGGTTTTGCAAAATTCTATACCCAAAAATTGATTGGTTTTGCAAAATTCTGCACCCAAAAAAACAGGTCTTTTGCAAAATTCTGCACCCAAAAAGCAAATTTATTCTATTGTATTTATTGTATATAACGGCAAGTTTGTCATCCATTCTTCTTTTTTACAGTCGGCGTTCCCCTGAAATTATAAGCGGTTTTTATACTCGCTTAACTTCCAATCAATAAGTTCTTTATCTTGTCTATATACATTTTTCTTACGTCTTTACCCAAATCATCAATTTGTATTTAATCTATAATCTAATTTTTTAAAAGTTGATTATATCTAATTTATTCTGTTTTCCTGTTTATCAATATAAAATTCTCGCCGTTAAAAACCATATTTTTCGGTTTCTCGAAACAATTACAATTTTTCAATTCTTTTCTGTTAAACGCTTTCCAAATCCACGGTAAACAACTGTTCAGCATCCGTTTCGTTATAATTATTTTCCATGTTTTTAGTTTTTTATTTGTTTTTATTTGTTATCTTTATTGATTTATTTACATTTTCAAGTTTATTATAAAACTCATTACCAAAGCATCTGACTATTGCTTCTTTTAAAAATTCGTACACAAAAATGTTTTCGTCTTTTCCTTTGTCGCGGGCGCACTGGCAAATACTCCACCGGTCATAATTCAGCATTGTTGTTCCGTTAACCCTTTTCACCCGAATCGGATACAAATGACAGGAAACGGGTTTTCTGAAATCAGTTTTTTTATCCATATAGGCGCGTTCGATGCTGCAAAAACAGTTAGCATTTTCATCATAAACCGAATAAGCACATTCTTCGCCGTTTATCAGCGGAGTTACCAAATCGCCTTCAACATCTATTGTCGCAACGCCTTCGTTTTCAACAACTTTTCTGCCTTCGGGTTTCATGTAAGGTAAAATTTCGTCAAGGTTTTTTTTGATAATTTCTTTTTCTTTTTCGTCCAAAGGCGCTCCGCTGTCGCCGTGAACGCAGCAAACGCCTCCGCAATATTCGTAATTGCAGCAAAAACATTCGGTAAACAAATCAGAACTTAACAGTTTATCATCAATATCTATTATCATCGAATTGCGTTTTTGTCGATTTTGGGTTCATACAGATTGAAAAGTTATCAAATTTTGTCCTTTCATTTCTTTCGGAATGTCAATTCCCATAAGCGTTAGAACAGTCGGAGCGACATCTGCAAGCCGTCCCGATTTTGCTTCGGCTATTCTGTCGCTTACAACTATAAACGGAACTGGATTAAGAGAATGTGCCGTATTTGGCGTTCCGTCTTCGTTTACTGCGTTGTCGGCGTTTCCGTGATCGGCAATTATTATTATTTCATAATCGTTTGCTTTTGCTGTTTCGACAACATCTTTTACACAATTGTCAACTGCAAAAACCGCTTTTTTTATTGCTTCGTAAACGCCTGTATGTCCGACCATATCGCCATTTGCAAAATTTACAACTATAAAGTCGTATTTATTCGTTTTGATTTGTTCTGTCAAAGCATCTTTTACTTCGTAAGCGCTCATTTCGGGTTTCAGGTCGTAAGTTGCAACTTTCGGAGAATTGATAAGGATGCGGTCTTCGCCGCCGAAAGGTTCTTCGCGTCCTCCGTTGAAGAAAAAGGTTACATGTGCGTATTTTTCGGTTTCGGCTATGTGCAACTGTTTGATTCCCTGCGAACAGAGATATTCTGCAAGTGTATTTGTTACGTTTTCCTTATCGAAAATTATATGCAAACCTTCGAACGATGCATCGTAAGGCGTCATGCAGTAATATTGCAGATTTTCAATTTTATGCATTCCATATTCGGGCATGTGCTGCTGAGTAAGGACAAAAGTAAGTTCTTTGGCTCTGTCGTTGCGAAAATTGAAAAATATCACAACATCGCCTTCTTTTATACGTCCGTCAACACTGGCGTTTACTATCGGTTTTATAAATTCGTCTGTAATTCCATCGTCATACGACTGCTGCATTGCCGCTTCCATATCGCAAGATGCTTTTCCTGTTCCGTTTACAAGCAAATTGTATGCATCTTTTATTCGTCCCCAGCGTTTATCTCTGTCCATTGCATAGTAACGTCCGACTATGTCTGCAATATTTACATTCGTTTTTTTCGTATGATTTAGAAGTTCCGCAATAAACTTTTTCCCGCTGTGCGGGTCGGTATCTCTGCCATCCATGAAGCAATGTACAAAAGAATTTTTGATATTGTATTCTTTTGAAATATCGCAAAGTTTATACAGATGTTCAAGCGAACTGTGAACGCCGCCATCCGAAACCAGCCCTAAAAAATGCACGGATTTTCCTGTTTTTTGCGCATACGAAAAAGCATTTATTATTTCCTCGTTTTGCATTATCGAATTGTCGGCGCAAGCCAGATTAATTTTCACCAAATCCTGATAAACGATACGCCCTGCGCCAATATTCAGATGTCCTACTTCCGAATTTCCCATTTGTCCTTCGGGCAAGCCAACGTCAATTCCGCAGGCGGCAAGTTGTGCGTTTTTATATTTGTCTTTGAGCGAGTCGATATATGGTTCGCCCTGTGTGTAAATGGCGTTAGTTGAGTTGTGTTTCCCTATTCCCCAGCCGTCGAGAATTATTAATATCACTTTTTTGTTCATTTTATTTAATCCTTTGTTTTATAAATAATTTGCAAAGTTAATAATAAATTGGTTAATGCAGAAAAAGAGAAAAAAAACGGTTAAAAATACAATTTTAACCGTTTCTAACATTAAGGCACTGTTATATAGTCGCCCATTAAAAAGCAAAATTTTCAGATATAAAAAATTAATAAACAGATATTTTCAACCTAACAGGTTTTGGAAACCTGTTAGGTTGAATTTGCTTTTGTCTTCAATGCAGCGAGGAGGCTATGCTGAACGGGGTGTCTAATATATTATGTATTTTTCAACTCTTAAATTTCTAATTCTTCCATGTCTGTTTGCTCCACCATAACCAGAAGCAATACGTTGTTCTGACTGACTACTATTTATTGTACATTTTTTAAATTTTACTTCTTTTGTTTCTATATGCTGATTCCCATAGGTATCGTAATAAATATCACGAGTGTAAGAAATATAAACTTCAATTTGTCGACCAGAATAATTAATACAAGATACGCTATTGTCTATTTTTCCACTCTCGTAACTATCTTTAAGAAAAACAGTCAAGTCATTGTTTCCTTCATAGTAGTTTTTTGTTTGTGGTTGTGTCGGTTGTATATAGGTAGGTTGTTGAGTATAGGTTGGCGGTGTATCGTTCTTATTCTGTTGATTCCAGTTTATATAAAATTCGCGATAATTAGATTTTGTAATACTTCTTGTGTTGTTATCAAATATTTGTATTTGAAACTTAATATCATGCCTACCATCTCCCAAATGAAGTTCTGAATAAGGTATAAACAGGACTAAGTCTTCATATATAGCATTTGTATAGGAAGGAGTATATTTTTCCCCAGTTGAGACCTTTCCATCAGATGTATAATAGTGTTGATTATAATCATTCAAAGCCAAACCATTTTTATAATAGAAATACGCATTGCATGTTCCTGTTTTATTCAACATATTGTTTACTGAAAACTTTACATGAATTTTCATGCCTTTTTCGCTTCCTTGAAAAACATCATATTCTTCCCATAATTTCTCGATTGTTGCAGAAACACTCTGCGCCTTGATATTTGATATACCAATGAGTAAAGTTGCAAGAATAGAAAAACAAAATATTATACCCCTACTCTTATGGCTTTTCGAGCACACCTCATTTTTTGAAATGGTTTTTAACTCCATTACTTTGTTTAAATTATTACACTGTAACATTTTGAACACTCTCATTTGTTTAGTAATTTTTTTCTTCATTTCACTTCTTATAAATGGTTATTAAATCTTTTTGTTCTGCACTTTTCAGTATTTGTTCAATGTTATTACCTGCATTTTGCTGTGTAGAAAAAGCCCCCACACTTACACCATTCTTTGTAACATCTACTATTGTTGCACCTTTTGTATAAGAGATATTATATGCATATGAATTTCCTCCTATCCATTTATATCCATTCGTATAATCGCCATTATTTTGTCGCCAATTCGAATTAGTGAAAGTGATTTTATTATTAACAGACGCTACCTGATAAACAGACGGTATGCTACTCCCACCTTTGGATATTTTTTTTAATTCAATCGTTAACTTTGCTGGATTATCGTACAATTTCAATGATAATTGCGCATCTTCAATAATAGTAACATTGTCATTTATATAGGTCATTTTAACAATAACTTGATCAACCAATTGTGCATATGCCGAAGATATAGACAATGTAAAAATCAAGATAGATAATATTTTTTTCATCTTTATTTTTTAGTTTAACGTCTGCATCCTTATTGCAGACATAATTTTTATTTTTTCCTGTTCTGTTTGACTTCGCAGGTCTTGTCCGTTTTTTTAGAAAGTATCTATTCTTTCCTGTAATATGATTTGAGTGTTTTTGCAGTTTCACTCTGCAATTTATGGGCAGTTTACAGTTCTGTATATGATAGTGGCGGTTGAGCCGTCGTCGAATTTTAACAAATAAAAAAGCGGACTTATTATCTGCTTCTGAGGTTCTTCGACTACCTAAACTCAAATAAGTAAGTCCGCAAATGCGATCACTTAACTTATTCTTGAGTTTTTGAATTTGTCGAAGATTCAGAAGCAAGAATTGCGTTAAACGCTAATCTATATGTCTTTTTTTGTGCTGTTTGGCACGTTTTTTCGTATTTTTTCTACATCTTTTTATTCCAAATAAAATTAACAGTACAAAATTATAATAATTATTTGATGCATCAAAATCTAAACAAAAATATTTAAACCATTCCGCGTTATTTTAACCGTTACCGACTTTGAAACAGCCTCGCTTATTCGTTTTGAAAAAATTTTCAGCGAAAATGGCAAACAATATATCATAAAGCTATGAAATACACATGTTGACAACTTAAATTATTAACAACAAAATAATTGTGTTAAAAAAACGACTTATTCACCGCAAAAATAATTGAAATATTTTTTTGTTATTTTTGCATGAAAAATCCTCAAAATATCGTACAATGATAATAAATTTTGCCGAAAAATAAATATAAAACAAAGATATTTACAAGTGAAAAAATAAAAATACAAAATAAAGTCAATGATATTTATTTCGTTATATTTCAATATAATGATAGATGTTTTAAAATAATAAACGCTAATATGAACCGACAAATATTTACGGTTAAAATGCATTTACCATTTTGTTTAAAAATTAACAGAATTTTGCAGAGGGTTGAGCGATTAATATTTCATGTATCAATCGTTTATTATTATTTGCACAATATTTTCCAGTGCGGTTTTATCGGTTTCGTCAAAAGTATTCAATTTGTCGCTGTCAATGTCAAGCACGGCAAAAACTTTACTGTTCTTAAAAAGAGGAACAACAATTTCGGATTTTGAAGCCGAACTGCAAGCAATATGTCCCGGAAATTTATCAACATCTGCAACAACGACAGAACGTTGCAGTTTCCAAGCCGTGCCGCAAACACCCTGTCCAAATTTTATTCGCGTACATGCTATTGTTCCCTGAAATGGACCAAGTACAAGTTCGTCATCATTTTCGCACAAATAAAATCCAACCCAAAGAAATCCAAATGTTTGCCTTATTGCCGCCGAAAGGTTTGCCATGTTTGCAATCATGTTTTTTTCGTTGCCGACAAGAGATTTTATTTGTTCTGCCAAACATCGGTAAAGTTCTGTTTTATCGGCAGTTATATTCACCCTAAATTCTTCCATTCCGTATCTGTTTTCCATTCGATTGATGCGCGACAAATTGCAATATTTCTAACGTTTTTTATTTCAAATTGTAATTTTGAATTACTCTGTTCGTAACCTATCGTAAGAATATCGCCATATCTTGATTCGTGCAAAAAATTAATTTCAACATGCATGGAATTTGGTTTCGACAAAAATTCAATCGGCAACATGTCAACCATCAACGTTATATATCGCAATGAATTTACATGACGGTTGAAATCAATATCGCTGTATGTAACTTTATGAATTGCAGTCTTTTGTGGAATTATCGCCGCAATTTTATGAGGATTATCTATTGGCGATTTTTCCTTGCATAAATGCTGACTGTACTCGTCAACATGCCGTAAATCCAAAGGACGGCGCGTAAAAAGATCAATCATAGCCCATTGAGTTACTGCGGCAAATATTGAATTATAGTTTTCGTCAACCATTGTAAAATTTCGAGTGGTAAGCAATTTCCCGTAATCGTTAACCCAAGTTGTGATATGTATTGTTTCGTATTTATACGGAAATCTGTAAAAATCCAAAGCCATGCGCGACACTACCCACGAGCGGTTTTCGCGGGTAAGTTTTTTTATCCCAAATCCTTTGCTGTCGGCGTCAATACCTGCAATATCAAGTATATAGCCAATCATCGAAACAATGGTTGCACGTAACGAAAAATCAACGTCAGCAGGCTGTACCATGCGTTTATATGTTGTTACTGATGTCATTTTTATTTGTATTTGGTTAGTTGTGGGTAAAGGCAATAACCACCGTTTGGCGTAGGAACATAATCAACTAAAAAAGTACCATAATGTTCTTGTTTATTTTCACTGTCATACACAAAGATTTGATAACCATCTCTTAAATTTCTTGCCCAAACTAATTCCCAAATTTCAAGATAGTAATTATACCATTTACAACCCTTACCAAAAAACTTTTCGTATTTTAGTTTGTCGTTTTCAACAGCATATCTTAATTTTTCTTCTAATGTTTTTCTCATTGCAGGTATTTTTTTAAGATTCTTTCGATTTCCTCTTCTAAATTATCAATTCTAAATGTTTTTGATTTTTCTTCCAATTCTTCAATTTATGTTGAAATTTGAGTAACAACATTAAACGGCGGTAATGGAATTTTGATATTTTCTATATCTCCAATATTTAAAGAGGGATAATCGTTATTTGGCTTAATGTTTTGTGGTGCGCTATTTCCTGCGGCTGTATCAACAAGTTTTTTGCCCTCGTCTTCGGTAAGTTCTCTTAAATCTTGTTTTGTGAATTTTTTGAGTTGAAAATCATACGGCGGATTTTCCCAAATGCCATCATTATGAGTTAGTTTATTCCATTTTTCGTAAAAATCTTTCACATCGCCTGTGCGGTAGTTGTCTTCAATTTTTACAATTTCGTTGCGGTAAATACATCCTTTATCTTTTAATTCGGAGGCATAAAGCATGATAACATCGGCTTTATTGCTGAATTTGAAATAAGTAAAAAGTTGCCCGCCGTCTTTTTTCATGCGAATAAATTCTTTGTCAAACTCTTTACCATAAGTTTTGCACTCAATCAGCAAATATTCCGT
>JAISYZ010000020.1 GCA_031269545.1 Prevotellaceae bacterium | reverse complement strand
AAAAGGTATTCCGCAGTTCGCACAGGTTGTGCGATTTTTTTTTGCAAAAAAAAATACGTGAAATTCACGTAACTGCGCCATGCTCTACGAGCTTCGCTGTTTAATTTTTGTTCACCTGCGTGAAGGCAAAAATGTTTGTAAAGCAGATATTTTTGTTTCTGGATTAACTCCGTTGATCTCGTAAACTCGGTTGCTTCGCTACGCTCGCAATGACGAACAGACATGACGCTACGCTCGCAATGACGAATAAAATCATCAATCATTATAAAAAACTGTTCAATGCCTTTTTGATTCGTTTTATGGTTTCGTCTTTGCCTATAAGACTCACAATGTCAAACATGTTGGCTCCCATTGCCGCACCTACAATGCAAATACGAAATGCGTTCATCACGTTTCCCATTTTCAATCCGCTTTCGACAATCCATGTGTGAACGGTTTGTTCTGCTTTTTCTTTATCGAAAGGTTCATTATCAATGATTTCAATTATTTTTTCCAATTGTTGAGGTGTTTCGTTTGTCCAGTATTTTTTTGTCGCTTTTTCGTCATAACTTTCAGGCGACACAAAGAAATATGACGATAAATTCCAAAAATCGCTTACAAATGTTGCTCGTTCTTTGACAAGTCCGCAAACTGTTGCAACATAATCGCCGTCTGCGTTTATTCCTTTCGATTTTAATATGGTTTGATACAAATTTGCAAGTTCATCGTTGCTTTTTTGCCTGATATATTGTTGATTGAACCATCGTGTTTTTTCGGGATTGAATTTTGCTCCCGATTTTATTACTCGTTCAAGACTAAAATTTTTTATAAGTTCGTCGATGTTGAAAATTTCCTGTTCGGTTCCGGGATTCCATCCAAGCAAAGCAAGCAGATTTACAACGGCTTCGGGAAAATATCCCGTTTCGCGATAGCCCGATGACATTTCTCCTTCGGCATTTTTCCATTCCAGCGGAAAAACGGGAAATCCCAAACGATCGCCGTCCCGTTTGCTTAATTTGCCTTTGCCGTCGGGTTTCAGCAACAGCGATAAATGCGCAAATTCGGGACTTTCCCAGTCGAAAGCGCGATATAACAATACGTGCAA
Source organism: Prevotellaceae bacterium (assembly GCA_031269545.1). Classification (GTDB taxonomy): domain Bacteria; phylum Bacteroidota; class Bacteroidia; order Bacteroidales; family UBA932; genus JAIRKV01. The sequence continues at coordinate 11,256 of JAISYZ010000020.1, read as the reverse complement.
AGGCAACGATGGCAACCATTCTTCGCCACGAATGACATGCGAAATTTCCATCAATTTATCATCAACAACATTTGCCAGATGATAAGTCGGCAACATATCTGTGGCTTTGAACAAAACTTTGTCGTCGAGCGTGTCGGTATTGACTTTTATTTCGCCGCGAATAATATCTTTCATTGTAATTTCTTCGTGAGCAGGAATTTTGAAACGAATAACCCAGTTTCGTTCTTCGTTCAGGCGTTTGCGCAGTTCATCGTGGCTCATTGCGAGCGATGTTTTCATTTTTTCGCGAACAGTATGATTGTATATAAACGACTTGCCTTGTTCTTCGTAATGTTTGCGGATATTATCAAGCTCTTCGTTGCTGTCGAAAGCGTAATAAGCATTTCCCGAATCGACAAGTTGTTCGGCATATTTAAAATACAAATCTTTTCGCTCGCTTTGTCTGTAAGGAGCAAACTTTCCGCCAACGCCAACGCCTTCGTCAAATTTCAATCCGAGCCAGTTCAGCGATTCTATAATATATTCTTCGGCGCCCTGCACAAAGCGCGCCGAATCGGTATCTTCGATTCGCAAAATAAAATCGCCTCCGTGCTGTTTTGCAAAAAGATAATTGAACAATGCTGTGCGCACTCCGCCAATATGCAGCGGTCCCGTTGGACTCGGCGCAAAGCGTACTCTTATTTTTTTATTTGATATTTCTGTTGACATTTTGTATTATTATTTTTGTAAAATATTTAATAACTGTTTGTTATTGCTTATATTTTTGAAATATTAAGTGCAAATTTACATGAAAATTTTCAAATTTCCTGTTTTAATGAAATATGGATTAATTATTTTTGACATTATATGTGAACAGATTATTTGCTCGAAAAAGGAGTAATCGCTGATTTTCAGAGAGCAGGCAGTGTTAATATGGATATAATACAGAACTTAATATTATTATACTTTTGCATATACAAGAAAATTTCACAGAAAAAAAACATAATTAGGTTAGGTACAACGAAAAAAAAACATTACTTTTATGCCATGAAACGAATAATAATAATATCGCTGTCAATAATTTTGGCGCATTTACACTTGCATGCGCAAACATTCAAACCCGACATTCTCGGAGGCAAACTTGAACAGACAACAATATCCATGCCTGCCGATTACGAAGGCGATGTCGTATGCACTGTAATTCGCTCAAAGACAAACAAAACAACAAACAAGGCAGCGCTTTATATTCACGGATTTAATGATTATTTCTTTCAACGCGAAATGGCGGAACAGTTCAACAGTAAAGGATATAATTTTTACGCCATCGACCTGCGCAAATACGGACGTTCGTTTCTGCCGCATCAAAATATATGTAATGTGCGAAAAATCGAAGAATATTATGCCGACATAGATACGGCAATATCAATAATCTTAAAAGACAAAAACAACTTCGTTCTGCTTTGCGGACATTCTACGGGAGGACTTGTTGCAAGCCTGTATGCCGACGAAGGCAAAAAACGCAATGCAATAAATGCGCTTTGGCTCAACAGTCCATTTTTTGATGTTAACATGAATCTAATTCTGAAACGTATAGGAATGCCGTTTATATCGAGTATCGGAAAAATAAAACCAAGCATATCAATTACGACGGGAAGTTCAAATCTTTACGGCGAAAGTTTGCATGTTGATTATCGCGGCGAATGGAAATATAACCTCAAATGGAAGCAAATGAAATCGCCAAAAATGAACTTCGGCTGGATACACGCTATATATAAAGCACAGCACCGATTGCGCAAAGGAATGAAAATCACCTGTCCTGTTTTGGTTATGCATTCCGACAAGTCGCTTAAAGCCAATAAATGGAACGACAATCTTCTTCGTGCAGATATAGTTCTGGATATAAAAGATATTATAAAACATGCGCCGAAACTCGGTAATAATGTTACTATTCAAGCAATAAAAGATGGCAAACACGATTTAATATTGTCGGAAAAAGGCGTTCGTGAAAAGGTCTATTATAATCTTTTCAGATGGTTGAAAAGCGTTGTTTGAGTAATGAACCGTTCTTTTATACTAAACAGTAAACAATAAGCAAAATTCAAATATTAATAATATTACACAAAACCTGCCGATATATAAAAAACAACATATCAACAAAATAACATCAGTAATCAACAGTGTTTATAAATTTTGCAGGCATACAAATCAATATTATTTGCACAGTAAATTTTTTAGATATACCTTTGAAAATTAAAATAAATAAAAAACAAAAAAATATGGCATTAGCAATAAACGAATCAAATTTTAATGAACTTGTTACAAAGTCGGACAAATTAGTTGTTCTTGATTTTTGGGCAGAATGGTGCGGACCGTGCAGAGCAATTTCGCCTGTAATAGAAGAACTTGCAAACGAATACGAAGGCAAGGCTGTTATAGGCAAGGTTGATGTTGACTCAAATGCCGCAATTGCCGAAAAATACGGCATTCGCAATATCCCAACCATAATTTTTATTAAAAACGACGAGATTAAAGACAAAATAGTCGGCGCTGTTCCTAAATCAGCGCTCGTTTCAAAAATAGAAGCGTTGTTATAAAACTCGTTTTCAGATTAATGTGAGTGGGCATAACACAAAAAATAGGTGGAAAAGGTGAAATAATTGCTCAAAATTATTTGCTCCGCAACGGGTTTAAAATACTTCACACAAACTGGCGATTTGGCTACAAAGAGTTGGATATTGTCGCAACAAAAAATTCGTGTTTGCATATTATCGAAGTGAAAACGCGGACATCTCAATTTTGGGAAAATCCCAAAGATGCTGTTGTACGGCGAAAACAGAAAAACATTATTGATGCAACCGATGCTTATATCGCAAAATTCGATATAAACATGCAAACGCAATTTGATGTGATTTCTATTGTTTTGGATGGCGAAACACAAGAAATTGAATATATTCCCGAAGCATTTTCTCCTGTTTTTTGAACCGAAAAATGATAACATCTCTTCAAAATACAAAAATAAAAAATGCAATAGCGCTGCACAGCAAATCGCGCGAGCGACGGTTGCAAAACAAGTTTACAATCGAAGGTTTGCGCGAAATAACTCTCGCCATTGCAAACGGATATGAAATCGAAACGCTTTTTGTGTGCGAAGATGCTGCAGCAAAGGATATTACCGAAGCAGCGCAACGTATAGAAGTGTCGAAAGAAGTATTTGCAAAACTTGCTTTGCGCGAAAATTCGGACGGACTTTTTGCCGTAGCAAACGCAAAATCTTTGCATTTAGATGAAATTCATTTATCCGAAAATCCTTTTATAATAGTTATCGAATCGGTAGAAAAACCCGGAAATCTCGGAGCAATCCTTCGTACCGCCGATGCTGCAAAAGCAGATGCGGTAATAGTTTGCGATAATCTTTGCGACATTTACAATCCCAACGTAATAAGGTCGAGCATAGGATGTCTGTTCACTCAACAAGTGTTGACATGCACATCTCAACAGTGTTTTGAATTTTTGAAATCAAAAAAAATCGCAATCTGCGCCGCCGAGTTACAAGCATCTCACTTTTATCATCAAAACGACATGTCGCAAGCCTGCGCTGTGGTTGTGGGAACAGAAGCCAATGGATTAAGCAATTTTTGGATAAACAATGCAGATGTGAGAATAAAAATTCCAATGCGCGGCGCTGTCGATTCGCTGAATGTTTCGGTATCAACCGCAATAATCACGTTTGAAGCAATGCGCCAGCGCGGTTTCAGATAAATGATTTATTTCCTTATATAGCCGCTCCTTAAAAGAATATAAATTATTTATTAATAAGCAATTATTAGTTGAAATTAGATAAAAAAATGCAGGATTTTAACAATATCCGGTTCAAAACCCTGCAAATATTTTGAAAATATTCTTGCAAAATCATTAAACCAAACAAAAGAATTGTAAATAAAAATGTCCCGTTAGGGACAAAATGTCGGTAGAAAGATAATTGCCGCCGATATTTTCGCGCGAAGCTCTGCCGATGACATGAAAAACTGTCGGCAACTCGCGCGACATGCATGTGTTTGCGTTTCTTTCTACCAATATTCTGTCCCTGACGGGACAGCAAGCGTCATAAAACCTAACAGGTTTCCGAAATCTGTTAGGTTTAAAATGTCTGTTTATTAATTTTTTGTATCCGTAAATTTCACTTTTTAATGAGCAAATCTTTAAATCGTTTAATTGTCAATTCTTTTTCCGTTTTCCTAATGTTAAAATCACTGCTACTCCCAGCAGTCCTGCTATCAGCGAAGATATGAATATTGTGATTTTGGCAGCATCGGTATAGACTTGATGAGTAAATGCCAGATTGCTTACAAACATCGACATGGTGAAGCCTATGCCTGCAAATATTCCTGCGTTTAACAATAATTTGTAATTCATTCCATCCGAAAATTTTGACATGCCCGATTTTATCATTATATAACTGAACAAAAATATTCCAACAGGCTTTCCTATTATCAATCCGCACATTATTCCAAGCGACACTTCGCTGAAAATGTTAAATTCACCGAAGTTGATAACAACTCCCGCATTCGCCAAAGCAAATACAGGCATTATGAAATAGAGCGCAAAGCCGTGCAGCGCAGATTCGAATTTTTGCATCGGCGACGATGCTTTTGCTATTTCCGAACGCATTGCATTTATCACGTCAAGACATTCCTGATTGGCTAAAATGCTTTTATTTTCGGTATAGTTTTTTCTGAATTTGCGTATAAGAAAATTCGTATGTGCATAAAATTTCGTTCCGCTTATGCGTGTGCGTGTCGGTATAAGCAGTGTGAGCAAAATTCCCGAAACTGTTGCATGTATTCCCGACTGTAAAACCAAAAACCAAAGAACGACTCCTGTGATGCAGTACAGAATAGTGTGCCGTATCTGCAACGAGTTTAATACAAGTATTATAGCCATTACCGTTGCTACGATAAACAGCATGTCGAAATGAATTGCATGTGTGGGATAAAATATTGCGATAACGAGAATTGCTCCGAGGTCGTCGGCAATAGCAAGCGCTGTGAGAAATATTTTCAGCGAAACGTGAACGCGTTTTCCCAAAATCGAAAGTACGCCTATTGCAAATGCAATATCGGTTGCTGTCGGTATTCCCCATCCGCGCATCGTTTCGGGCGAATTGATGTTAAATGCGTAATAAATAAGCGCAGGCATTATCATTCCGCCTATTGCGGCAGCAATGGGCAAACTTGATTTTTTCAGCGATGAAAGTTCTCCAACCATTATTTCGCGTTTGATTTCGAGACTTACAACGAAGAAGAAAATCATCATCAAACCATCGTTTATCCAGTCGCGTAACGACATTCTTTGAACAAAATCGCCTATTGATATTGAAAGTTCCTTTTCCCATATTGCATTCAGATTGAATATTTGCGGAAAATTGGCTAATACAAGAGCAATAATGGTTGCAAAAAACAGCAGTATTCCGCCTGTCGCTTCTTTATGAAAAAAATGAGAAAACGTGTCCCGGATATTTCTTTCCCGTTTATACAGCCAGTAATGTTTGCGTATTTTTTTTATTTGGTTTTGTACACTCTCCATCGTTGAAAATTAACAGTAAAATTAAATTGTTAGAATATGATTAATTGATTTTGATGTTTGACAAATGCGTCAGACAGCATATTTTATATAAGATTCGAGCGCCTGAGCCAGCATCGTATTCATCGTTGTTGTTGCATGGATTCGGAGCAACTTCGCAAAGATCAAAACCTGCGATGCGCTTGCCCGATTTTGCCAGTGTCTGTAAAAGATAATGAGCCTGCTGAAACGACAGTCCGCCCGGCACAGGAGTGCCTGTATTCGGGCAAAGTTCGGGACTTAATCCATCGATATCGAAACTTATATAAACATTTTCGGGCAGATTATTTACGATACTGTTGCAAATTGATTTCCACGTTTGCTCTCCGCCGAACAGTTGTTCGCTGATATAAAAATCGGTATATGCCGATATTTTATCATTGCTCGCAATAAGATTGGCTTCGTCATTACAAAAATCGCGGATGCCAACCTGTACCAGTTTGGAAACGTTTTTACATTTTGTAATTACGTTGTACATTATCGAAGCGTGCGAATATTCAAAACCTTCGTAAGCACGGCGCAAGTCGGCATGAGCATCGATGTGCAGTATTCCGAGATTGTCGTATTTCTCGCTCAAAAGTTTTATCAGTCCGAAAGGAACGCTGTGTTCGCCGCCGACAATTCCTACGATTTTTCCCTCTTCGTAATATTTTTTTGAACGTTCGTAAATCCATCTGTTTAATTTCTCGGATGCTTTATTTATTGAGTTTAATTTATATGAAATCAATATATCGTTAACACTTCCTCCATCTTCAAGATGGGCTATAATTTTTTCGGCTTTTTTACGCAATTCCTTCGATTCGTTAAATATATCTTCGTTGTAGGGATGCGTTCCTATTCTGATTTTCCATGCATTTTCGACATCAATATCGTACAAATCAATTTGAGAAGATGCCTCAACAATTCGCAATGGCGCATTTGAGGTTCCGCTACGATATGATGTTGTAACATCCCATGGTGCCGATATTAATACAATTTCAGCCTCGTCAGCAGAATAAGGAAGCGCAAAAAAATTACCGTTTGGCAAACCAATATCATTAGGATTAAAATTCTCCATTTCGTTTTAAAAATTTTCAGCAAAGATACGCATTTTTGGTAAAAAAGACTAACTTTGTAAATCAAAAAAAATTAAATTATCGTATTATGAAAAAATATTTTATTTCATCATTATTATTCGTTTCGCTTATGTTTACAAATATCACGGATCAGGAAAACGTTAATATCTTCAAATTCACAGTGGGAAATTTTGAAGTAACAACACTTTCCGAAGGACAGCAGAAAAGCGGATCTTCTATATTAATCGGCACAAGTCCCGAAATGATAAAAAAATACGCTCCCGACGGAACATATCCATCGGCTTGCAATGCCTTTTTGGTACAAACAACAGACAAAACTATTCTTGTTGATGCTGGCTTCGGACGAAATCTGTTCGACAATTTAGAATCGCAAAATGTTAGCGCCGAAAAGGTTGATATAATATTGCTCACGCACATGCACGGCGACCACACAGGCGGTTTGTTGCGCGATGGAAAAGTTACATTTCCCAATGCGCAACTGTATATTGCCCAAGCCGAACACGACTATTGGATGACCGTAGATTCTCGCGGAAGCGTGCAAGCTCGCAATATTATAGAAGCCTATAAATCCCAATTGCATTTGTTTACGCCTGTCGATTTCGAAAATACATCAACCGAACTGATAAGCGGAGTACAAGCCATCGCAGCCTACGGACACACGCCCGGACATACGGCATATTTGCTGAAATCCGATAATGCGCAATTTCTGATATGGGGCGATCTTACTCACGCAATAGCAATACAAATGCCGCATCCCGAAATTTCCGTTACTTACGATGTAAATCCGAATGAGGCTGCGCTTACGCGAAAAAAAACGCTTGAATATGTCGAAAAAAATAAAATACCCGTAGCAGGGATGCATATTGCCTTTCCTGCAATGGGAAATATTAAGGCGAGCGCTGTCGAAGGATACGAATTTGAACCTTTGCAAAAATGATAAACGGTTTTTTAATTTTTAGTAATGATACTCTAAATTACAATCAATAAATCCCTATTATTTAGTTGTTCCTTAAAAAGAATATAAAATATTTGTTAATAAGTAATTATGAGTGAAAATCAGATAAAAAAATTGCAGGGTTTTGCTCAATACGAGTTAAAACCCTGCAAATATTTTTAAAATATTATTCCAAAATCATTAGATCAAACATTTACAGTTCAGCCAACAAATGTTTTGAAAATGTCCCGTCGGGGACAGCCTCATCATTCTGCTTATTCTTCTATCGCGCCTGCAACCACATTTGCTACAAGAGCGCGCAAACGAACTACACTGCCTTTGTCGTCTGGATGAACTCTGTTTGTTAATAAAATCACGGCCGTATTGGTGTCGGGATCGATAATCAACGAAGTTCCAGTATAGCCTGTGTGTCCAAAAGTATTCAATCCGAACAAATCGCCATTGTTCGATGCATAGGGCGAATATATATCCCAGCCGAGTGTTCGTCCGAATTTCTTTACAGATTCGGGTACCGTACGCATTTGCTTTACTGTTAAAGGACTCAAAATGCGTTTATCGTTCAATACCGATTTTCCATTGTTCAACAGTGTGGCGGCAAAAATCGCAATATCATCAGCATTTGAAAAAACGCCTGCGTTTCCCGAAATTCCATCGTTCATTATTCGTGCCAGCGGGTCGTGAACTTTTCCGACAAGAACAGTTCCATCTGCCTGTTTTTCGGTTGGTGCGCAAAGAGCGAGAGTTTCGTCCACAGGATTATAATCGGTATTTTTCATATCCAAGATATCAAAAATATTTTTTTTTGCAAAAACGTTCAAATCCTGTCCCGATACTTTTTCAATTATCCGCTGAAGCGTGATAAAGTTCAAACAACTGTATTGAAAATTTGTTTTAGGAGCAAAATCGCGGCGGCATGTTGCAATATGTTCAATCAGTCCATCTCTGTTTGGAGCGCCGTACTTTGCTTTTACACTGTCAACATCAGCATAAGGCGGCAAGCCCGAAGTATGAGTCAGAATATCAATTATTTTTATGTCCGTTTGTCTTCCCTTTTCATTTGTCCAGCCTTTGAATTCGGGAATATAATTACGGACATTGTCGTTGAGGCGTATTTTTCCCTGTTCAAGAAGAATCATTGCGCAGATGGCAGTTGACATCGATTTGCTTACCGAAGCCATGTCGAACACTGTATTTTCCGTCATCTGAACAACTTCGGGATAAACCTGTTTATTGCCGTAAGCCTTTATGTAAGCCATTTTTCCATTGCGTACAACAGCAAGCACCGCTCCCGGAATTTCGTTTCGCGCGATTGATTCGAGAATGATTTTGTCTGCATTTTTCAGTTTTTCGGCGTTCATACCAACACTGCTCGGCTCAACGCGCTGTAATTGTGCCATAGTTTGCATTGCAAACATACACATTGCGATTGTTATTAAAAGATTTTTCATCGTTTTATTTATTTTTGTTTTACTACACAAAATTAGTTATTTTATTCATAATAATAATCATTAAATACAAAATAATTGTCAAAATTCAATCTTTTTCGCAATTGTTTTCCATTCTGTATTACGTAACCAGCTGCCGGTCATTGCTTTTCTTTGCGGTTTCTTTTTTCGCTCAAAGTATAACAAAATTTCGTCAGTTTTGTTTTATTCCATATTTTTTAGCCGTTTGTCGGGAATAATATCAGATTCATCGATTTTATGTTTGAAATGATTAACTTTGCACAGTACTTTTGCATAAATTTTATAAAACAAAAAATTATGGAAGAAATAAAAAACAAACATTTTCCTCGCGGAGGATATGTATTCGGAATTATCCTGATATTATTGGGAACTTTATTTTTGTTATTTAACTTCGGGCTTTTGAACAAAAGTATGCGAAGTGTGATTTTTTCGTGGCAAATGTTATTAATTGCATGTGCTATATTTGCATTTTTTTCTCGACATTTTTTCAGTGGTTCTACGATGTTAATTTTAGGATTATTTTTTCTCATTCCAAAGTTGGTAAGGGTTTGTCCCGACATTTTCGGCTGGTTTGGAGATGATTTTACATCTACATATTGGCCTACCTTATTGATTGTCTTCGGAATATTGATTATTGCAAGATTGTTTTTCCCGAAATCACAGAAAGGGAAGATAATTTATACTCATCATTTTGAAAAGAAAAAATGCAATTGCGGATGTAATGATTGCACTTGCAACAGTAATTTTGAAAGAAATGTAATATTCGGCTCGATTGAAGAAATTATCCTCGATCCTGTTTTCAACGGCGGAGAAATAAATACTGTCTTTGGAAGTTTGGTACTGGACTTACGCAAAACAACGCTTCCGGAAGGCGATACCGAATTGGAAGTCAATTCTGTGTTTGGAGCGGCAACTTTGTATATTCCCAACAATTGGAATGTAGAATTACAGGTAAGCAGTTTGGCAAGCGGGTTCAGGGATAATCGAAACATAAGCGATGAAATAGATTACTCGCAAAAATTAATTATAACCGGCGGATTTGTATTTGCAGGCGGTGAAATAAGAAGTTAAAAATGGCTGCTGTCAGAAATAAACAATATCGAATAATTTACTTTACAGTATGGATGGTGTTTGCAATTTTGCAGACGCTGTCCATTTATTCTGTTTCTGATTTTCGTATTGAATTATTGGTAATTGATACTCTTGTTCGCTCTATATTGTTTATTCCGACTGGCATGTTGATTTATCAGGTAATGAGATATGCAAAATACGAAAAATTACCGCTTGTACATCAAATCATAAATTATTCTGTGTTGGTGATGATTTCAATCTCATTATGGTTGTGTTTTGGATATATATTTGATTATTTATTCACAGGAAGCGAGTTTGTCAAAAAACTTATCAATATTTTACCTTTTTACATATTAACAGGATTTATGGTTTATCTGATTTTGATTTTATTTTTACGAAACAAAATAATCCTTTCGAAAGCAGCCGAAAGTGCCGAAGAAAATACTAACAAACAGAAAAATCTGACAGAAAATGAAAGTAACGACACACAATCTTCAACAGATGTCGAGAAATTAGAACACATTGCCGTAAAATCAGGACAAAATATACATGTCATTATTGTGTCGGACATACTTTATTTGCAGGCATTTGGCGATTATGTTCATATTTTCACCGACAGTGGAAAATATTTAAAGGAACAAACAATGAAATATTTTGAAACCAATTTGCCGCAACAATTTGTCAGAATACACCGTTCTTACATAGTCAACATTAAAGCAATTTCACGCATCGAACTTTATGAGAAACAAAGCCAACTGCTTACACTAAAAAACGGACATCAAATAAAAATAAGTTCAACAGGCTATAAACTGTTAAAACAAAAATTGAATTTATAATTTTCTAAATCGTGAAGTATATTAAAGCAGGGTGGCGCATTGACGAAGTCAGGAAGAGCAACGAAATATACTATTATAATAAAACAAAAAAGTTACCATCAAAGGTAACTTTTCTGTTTTTATCCTAAGTCATTATTTATGTCAAATAATATTTTCCTGTTTCATTCAAAGAATCGGGGCGATTTTGCATAAATCTTCTGCGGTCGATTCAATCGTATGCCCAACATGACCTCATGCGTGTTGTTCGAATATTT
>JAISYZ010000161.1 GCA_031269545.1 Prevotellaceae bacterium | reverse complement strand
AATTGCCGCCGATATTTTCGCGCGAAGCATTGCCGATGACATGAAAAACTGTCGGCAACTCGCGCGACATGCATGTGTCTGCGTTTCTTTCTACTAATATTCTGTCCCTAACGGGACAGCAAGCATCATCAAACCTGTCAGGTTTGAAATGCCCGTTTATTAATTTTTGTATCTGGAAATCTTATTTTTAAAGATTGGCTGATTAATAATTTCAACTATGACAAAAAACAAAAAAGCCCTGACAAAGTCAAAACTTTTATCAGGGCTTATTTTTACCAAGTTTACAACAACAGGTTTTTCAAATAATATTCGGACAATTTTTAGTCGCGCGAATATCTTCTTGACGAGTTGCCTCTGCTGTTGGATGAATTAAATCTTCCATTGTTTCTGTTGTCATTGCTTCTTTCCGTTCGTGGTTTGGCAATATTAACAACAATGGTTTTTCCATTGAATTCACTGTCGTGCAGTTCATTGATTGCATTCTTTGCTTCGTCATCATTAGGCATTTCCACAAAACCAAATCCTTTTGATCTTCCTGAAAATTTGTCAATAATAACTTTCGCCGAAGAAACTTCTCCATATTCTTCGAATAGTTTTCTTAAATCGGCATCTGATATGCCATAGTTTAAATTTGAAATGTAAATGTTCATTTGTTTTTTATTAAAAATTAATTTGTGATTATAGAGAAGTGAAAATGTTAAGGAAAGGCTGCTAAGTTACTCAAAGAAGAAGACTAAACGATAAAAATTCAATACTCAAATCAGAGGCAAAAGTAATATATTTATTTTAATTGCAAAAAAAATTTAAATAATTTTATAAAAAATAAACTTTCGGAAAAATAAATTCCCGAAAGTTTACTGTATTATACGCAAAAAAATGATGTGCAAAATATGCTGTTGCCAACTATGTATTTTTTGTTTTCACTTTTATTTGTTCAAATCCTTTTCCGAAAACTCCCATGACAGACGCTACCGTTATAAAAGCATTTTTATCAACTTCTTTTATGAGTCGGTAAAGTTCATTGCTTTGGTATTTTTTTACTACAACCAGCAAAACCTTGTTTTCTTCTTTTGTAAACCAGCCTGTTGAGTTCATTACCGATACGCCTCGATGTAATTCACTGCTTATTCTGTCGGCAATTTCTTCATATTTTTTTGAAAATATGAATATCTGCACCGATTGTTTTGAACCCGACAGCAAAAAGTCGAGAGTACTGCTCATAACTGCAATAAGAATGTAGCCGTACATTACTTTTACAAAATCGTGAGAAACGAAAAACGATGATGCTATAATTACCAGATCGATGTATAATATTATTCGTCCGGGCGTAACATTACGGTATTTATTGATAAACAACGCTACAATATCCGTTCCGCCTGTGCTTCCTCCCTGTGCAAATGTGATTGCAATTCCTGCTCCCGAAAGAATTCCGCCCATAATGGCGCACATAAGAGGACCATTGTCTTTGCTGAATTTTTGTCCGAAACTTGTTACATCAGGTATAATTTCGGGAAGTATCTGAAATAAAACAGTAACGATAACGGTTGCAATTATGGTTTTAACAGCAAAATTTTTACCGAGTACTTTTATTGATATTATCAGCAGAAACGCATTTAATATAAAATATGTATAACCTATCGGAAATCCTGTCAAATAATAGATAACAGCGCCTACGCCGCTCACTCCTCCGCCGACAATTTCGTTGGGAATAAGAAATACTACCCAGCCTGTTACGTAGATAAGCAAGCCAAGCGTTATCAGAAAATAAGTTTTTGTATATGTCAAAACCTGATTCATCATCTTAACTCCGATTTTTCATGTCGAATATTTACAATTAAAGTCAATATCTCGGTTTGGCGTAAGTAATAATCAATCGCGGCGGATGCGAACTTGATGAGCCTTTCAACAGTGTTTGATATAAATATGCCTGATCCTCGATGTATGAATATGTTGTCGTGCCGTAATACGATGTGCTTGTTAATTGTGTATATGGAGATACATATATTATTGCCGAGTTCGACTTTTCCATGCTTTTAATTATGCTTGTAAAGTCGTAAGTGATTTTCATCGGATATTTGTATAATGTTTTATTCAGCGCTCCTCCAAACAGTGTGGAATTAAGTTCTGTGATAGCCGTAAGTCCCGGATATGAAACTGTTGCCGTGTCGGAAGTTTTTTGAATTGTGCGATAAAACAGCCCTATTGACGTTACTAACTTGTCTAAATCATATCCATCAAAACGTTCTACATCAAATTCGAGCAGAACTCGCGATATTGCCATTTGTTCCTTCTCCAGATTTTTTGATGCAAGCCAGTTTTGAATATCATCTTTTCTTATTTTCATCATTGGCGTAACGCCGAACAATCCCTGAATATACAGTGTGCTGTCCAAAGATGCTGTGGGCAAAGTATCGTTCAATGATGCAACGTTCACTTTCAATGGATGTGTTGCAGTTGTATAATCGTGCTGCACGGCGGTAAACGATTCCATATATCCCGAACTGTAATGCCAGTAATTTGCAACTGTATCTTTTCCATCGCGGTTATAATATACTGCCATGCTTATATCAAGAGTACTCAATGGAATCCTGTTCATTCTGCCTGTATTGCCAGATGTTACATCTTCGGCGGTAATATACAATCCGTTGAAATATTCATAAAACAGACTTATAGAATCGTATAACATTACATTTGCCGGTGCCGAAACAAGTTTTTCGCCTATGGAATTATCGAGGCGTATATTAAGAGTATCCGAAGTTTCCCATCTGTCCTGTGGAGTTCGCACATACTGTACGGTAGCTAAGGGAACAGGATTTATCATTGAATTTATATCTATAACCGGATAATATACCGAGTCGTAATAAATTTGTTTGTTTAACTCGTAAACTTTTAATGTTTGATCATAAGAATCTTCGCCTGTGCGGTTGGTAACAACTATGTTAAGAACAACAGAATCGACCGTATGCGCTGTTCCGAAATTCACACTGTCGCTCGTCGGTGCCATCTGAAAAGCCATGCCAGCTGTTGTTGTCCCGAAAATCGGGTCGTAATAACTTCCGAACGAATTGTATTGAAGGTTTATCGTCATTACAGAGTCGAGCGTTACATTATAAACCGATGGATAAAGAGTATCGGTTACAAGCATAAATTGTTCATCATCGGGAATCATATCAACACCGATAGTTTTATCAACGTCTGTGCAGGATGCAAAAAACATCGCCAGTATTGAAAGAAATAAATTTTTTGTTTGTTTAATAATATTTTTAATCATGTTTTTCTAATATTTTTTCATAAAAATCTGCATAACTTTGAGGATTGTCGTTTATTTCGTGCTGTTCGAGTATTGTCATTTCTTTTTCTCTCGCATAATCCTCTATTTTTTTATTAACTTTTTTTGTTCCGAAAATAATTCCGTCCGAATAGTCGATTGCAAATTTGACAAAATGCTCGTAATCCGGTTTTTCTATCAATGTTTCAATATGTTTAGCCTTGATATTTTTGCTGAGTAATTTATTGCTTAGCGTATCGCTGAATGTTCCTTCAAATTGGTCGTTGTACAATGACAAAACAATTTTTGAGTTTTTAATAATATCGTCTTTGTATGCATTTTTCAAAAATAAAGGCACCATATATGTAAACCATCCATGGCAATGAATAATATCTGGAATCCATTGCAATTTTTTTACGGTTTCGAGAACTCCGCGAGCATAAAATATTGCGCGTTCATCATTATCGGCAAACGAAATCCCTTCGTCGTCGGTAAATAATTGTTTTCTGCGAAAGAAATCTTCGCTGTCAATAAAATATACTTGCATTCTTGCTGCCGAAATCGAAGCGACTTTTATCATAAGAGGATGATCATTATCATCAATTATCAGATTTATGCCCGACAGTCTAATCACCTCATGTAATTGATGACGGCGATCGTTTATACAGCCATAATGAGGAACGAAAGTTCGTATTTCATTTCCCATTTCCTGAATCGCTTGAGGCAGATGCCGACAAATAACAGAAACGTCATTTTCAGGCAGATATGGCGCAATCTCTGAACAAACAAATAAAATTTTTGCGTTTTTCATTTATATATTTCTTATTGTATCTGCTTATAATACAAGTTGCAAATGTAGTAATTTTTTTGCTATCTGCGAAATTTTACGCCTAAATAATTACGTTAATATTACTTATTTTGTCAAAAAAACATTAAAACATCATTGATTTTGTGTGAATAAATTTTGTGTTGACATATAAAAATCATAACAAATGATTTCATTCATCTGTATTGTTCATTTGTATAACATATTTATAATCAATAATTATGCTCACAATTAAATTAACATAGAAAAATAATATTCAATTTTTGTATTACCAGAATCCAATCTTAATATTTTTTGCAACAGCGCACAGTTAAAAGATGTCCAAAATGTTAATAAATGCTATTTTATTTAAAATCATTAATCTTTGAAAATAAATTTATATCTTTGACGAAAAATTTTTCACAAAATACACATTTATGGAACGTAGAAACTTTTTAAAAGCCCTTGCATTAGGAAGCGCAGCAGGCATGATACAATGGAAATCGAAAAATCTTTTTGCTGCATTACCACAAAATCCCGCACCGCTTAACGACCTTGTTGCCGTGATGGGTGGAGAACCTGCACAACTTTATGCAAAAGCAATTGCCTCAATGGGAGGAATTGGCAGATTTGTAAAAAAAGGACAGAGCGTTGTTATTAAACCTAACATCGGCTGGAACAAAACGCCGGAATTGGCTGCCGACACAAATCCTTTACTGGTATCGGCTATTATTAAAGACTGTCTTGCCGCCGGAGCGTCCGAGGTTGGAGTATTTGACCATACCTGCGATGAATGGCGCTCGTGTTACAAAACAAGCGGAATTGAAGATGCCGTGAAAAATGCCGGCGGAAAAATGTTGTTTGCACACGAAGAAAAATATTATCGTCAAGTGTCTATTCCCAATGGAAAACGTTTGAAAAGCGCAAAAGTACACGAAGCCATTTTTGATTACGACGTGTGGATTAATGTTCCGATATTAAAAAATCACGGTGGAGCAAAAATGACTATTGCGCTGAAAAACAGTATGGGCGTGGTATGGGATAGGCGCTATTGGCATGCAAACGATTTGCAGCAGTGTATTGCCGATTTTGCAACATTCAGCAAAAAACCTGCGCTTAACATTGTTGATGCTTACAGAGTTATGACGCAAAACGGACCGCAAGGCAGAGGCGCTAACGATGTGCAACTTGCAAAAGCGATATTCATGTCAACCGATCCGGTAGCCGTTGATACTGCCGCCGTTGCATTCTTCAGCCAGTACAAAGAAATGACGATAAACGATGCAAGTCATATCAAATTGGGCGAAGAATTGAAGGTCGGAACTACAAAAATTAATGAATTGAAAGTGGAACGCATAAGATTATAAAGATAAACTGTCGCTTTTCGCTTTGTGTTTGTACTAATAATATAATTTCGAATGTATAAATTTTTACGGCGTTTTCGCATTGTTTTTGCGATATTGTTTTTGATTGCTGTTACGCTTGTGTTTACAGATATTAGCGGCAATACATCTTCGTTTTTCAAAGATGTCATAAGATTTCAATTTACACCTGCATTATTAAGCGCAATGGCAGGAATTGCAGGCGTTTTTATTTTTTTAATTCTAATTACGTTTTTATTCGGACGCATTTACTGTTCGTTTATCTGTCCCACAGGAATTTTTCAAGATGCAGTAACATTTATCGCCAATATTTTTAAAAGCAGGAAAAAACGGCGTTTTGCTTATGCCAAACCGCATCGAATATTACGTTACGTAATAATGACACTGGTTGTTGCATTATTAATTTTGGGAAGTACAAAATGCTTACTGAATTTAGACCCGTACAGTAATTACGGACGCATGGCTGAAAATGTATTTCGACCTGTAATAATAAGCGCCAACAATACAGGCGCATCGCTGTTTCCGACTACATTTTATCACATAAATTACAAAACATTTACACTCGGAAGCATTATTTACAGTGCATTATTTCTTGTAATAATAGCCTTAATGAGCGCACTGCGAGGACGTTTATACTGTAATACAGTCTGTCCTGTTGGTTCGCTACTTGGTTTAATATCAAAATATTCCGTTTTTCGGATTGCTATAAATAAAACAAAATGCACGCATTGCCGTTTATGCGAAATTGCATGCAAATCGCAATGCATAAACAGCAAAAACGAACAGGTTGACAGTTCGCGCTGCGTTCAATGTTATAACTGTACGGTATCGTGTAAACACAGTGCAATAGGATTACGGTTTGCATACGCAAAAAAAGAAAACAAACACGCTGTCGATGCAGGCAAACGCAAGGCATTTATAATTTCGGCAGGAATATTAAGCGCAGCATTAATTACAAAAATCTTTGCGCCAAAACTCAGAGCGACAACTAAAAATGCAAAAGCCATTGCGCCTCCCGGAGCAGAAAGCATTGATCATTTGAAAAAATATTGCACAGCCTGTCATGCCTGTATTGCAAAATGTCCATCGCGAGTATTGCGTCCCGCTTTTAATGAATATGGTTTTGACGGCGCATTGCTTCCTTTGATGGATTATAAAAACGGTTATTGCAATTACGATTGCACCGAATGTTCAAATATTTGTCCAAATCATGCATTGATTCCAAAAACATCGGAAGAAAAGAAGAAAATACAAATAGGAAAAGCCCGTTTTATTCACGAAAATTGCATAATTGTACTCGATGGCACCGATTGCGGCGCATGTGACGAACATTGTCCGACAAAGGCAGTTCACATGGTATCGTTTCGCGATGGATTGCTGATTCCCGAAGTCAACGCCGATTTGTGCGTAGGTTGCGGCGGTTGCGAATATATCTGTCCGGGACGCCCCGACAAGGCAATCGTTGTAATTGGTAACGAATTTCATCAAACTGTTGCATTGCCCGAACAGCAAAAACAGGAAGAGAAAACAGTTACGGATTTTGGATTTTAGGATAAATATAAATTTTTCATTATCGCTTGCGATTAAATTCATATTGAGCGCTTTCCAAGTTGTTGTTGGTTATTATAACTTTGCTCGGCGCAAAGTATAAATGAAAATACCCCACAAATAGGACTTTTTTTGCTTTCATCGTAAAAACTCCTACTTTTGGGGTATTGCTGTGTCAAAAAAAAACAATATTTTTGTGAAAAATTTATTTTTGTAAAAATTGAAAATAAAAAACAATGAAAAAGATAATAATCATTTGCCTTACGGCGTTGCTTGCCTGCAATATGAATGCTCAAACCAATGTTGATTCGCTCGTCAACGTTTTGGAAACGCAGAAATTGACAGCGAAAGAACAGTTGGAACTGTACGAAAAAATATGTGAGATATATAGAAATAATGATTTGAAAAAATTCATTTTTTATACAAACAAAGGATTACAACTTGCCGAAAAAGAAAACAGCAAAGAGATGATCTGCGACTTTTACAGATATGTCGGCGACGGTTATAATTTGTACGGAAAATACGACACTGCAATTATATATTATGAAAAAGCGCTTGCACTGGCTGTTGAAACCGCCGACAGGGAATGCGAAGCAACAATATATCGCAGTTTAGGCAGTATATATATAACTAATAACAGCAATGTGGCAATAGAATATTATTTGAAAGCATTGAATATAGCCGAAAGCATCAGCGACAAAAAAAATATTTCGCTGACTTTCTCAAACATTGCCGAATATCATCGCATATTGCGTAATCACGAACGTGCTGTTTACTACGCCGAAAAGGCAAAAACAATAGCCGAAGAAATAAATTACGATTACGGTAAGATATGTGCTTATTATACTTTGGGAGATATTGAAGCGGATATTGACAAATCAATAGATTATAATTTCAAAATGGTAGAAATTGCTCGCCGTATCGGCGATAAAAATGCTGAATCTTTTGGATTGCAAGCGTTGGGATATGATTATTGTCTCGGAAAACACGAATACGACAAAGCCGAAAAATATGCGCTCGACTGTTTACAGGTTGCCGAAGAATACGGAGCTACATCTTCCTTTGCCGCAGCATTTACCGTACTCTCATTTGTTTATCTTTATCAGAAACGTTACGAAGAATGTAAGGACGCGGTACTTAAAGCATGGGCAATAGATTCTTTCGACATGCAGCTGTCAACATTAACCAACCTTGCCGCCGCTTATCTGTATATGGGTGATTTGGACAGCGCTCATTCCTTTTTCGTAAGATATGTTTATCGCATAGAAGAACTGTCGAATAAACAGTTTCAGGAAGCCCTCGCCGAAACGGAAATAAAATACGAAACCGAAAAGAAAGAACTGCGCATCGCCGCGCTCGAAAAAGAAAAAACGCTTTATACATGGATTATCATCGTCAGCGCCGTTGCTGCACTCTTCGCTTTCGGAATACTGTTTTACCGACACAAACTTAACATACAAAAACGCAAACAGGCAGAACAGCAAATCAAACAACTTGAACAGGAAAAACAACTTATTGCCACGCAAGCCCTTATCGATGG
>JAISYZ010000157.1 GCA_031269545.1 Prevotellaceae bacterium | reverse complement strand
CCATCGATAAGGGCTTGCGTGGCAATAAGTTGTTTTTCCTGTTCAAGTTGTTTGATTTGCTGTTCTGCCTGTTTGCGTTTTTGTATGTTAAGTTTGTGTCGGTAAAACAGTATTCCGAAGGCGAGCAGCGCAGCAATGGCGCTGACGATGATAATCCATGTATAAAGCGTTTTTTCTTTTTCGAGTGCGGCGATGCGCAGTTCTTTCTTTTCGGTTTCGTATTTGACTTCCATTTCGGCAAGCGTTTCTTTATATTCTTTTTCAATACCACTCATTACGTTATATGCGTATTTTCTGAAAAATTGTATCGCTTTTTCTTTATTGCCTAAATAAATATTAGCAAACACTATAGTGGAAATAAGGTTTTTTGCTTCAAATAAATTTGTTGTATCTGTTTCCCATGCTTTGGTTGCAAGTTCATCACTCTCCTTATATTTTTCCTGATAAAGATAAATATTTGACAAAATGCTCCATGCATTAGCGAGCATTACGGGGTTTCCAAATTCTTCGGCAATCTGTAAACTTTCCAAAGCATATTTTTCGGCTTCATCAAAATCTGCTTGATGTTTACAGTAAACATTTGCAATATTATTTAAAGCAGCTATTTCTGCATTTTTATTACCAAAAGATCTGCTAAGTTCAAGTACTTTTAGAAAAGATTCTAACGCCAAATCATATTCTTTGTTATGGTTGTAAATAGTTCCAAGATGAAAATAAACATAAATTTGTGAAGCCTGATCATTCGTATCTTCGGCTAATATTTTTGCTTTTTCAACAAAATAAAGAGCTCGTTCGTAATTGAGGTTTGAAAAATGAATATTCGAGATATTACATAAAACTAATGTTTGATTTTTTTTCATTCCTAAATGTTCAAAAATAGATAATGCTTGCATATAATTATCCAAAGCGAAACTGTATTGGCTTTGCATATTGTAAACATTACCAATAGAACCATATACAATTGCTTCCATTTCTTTATCTTCATTTTCTATTGAAATGGCTAACGTTTTTTTATAATAAATGAGCGCGGTATCGTAAATTCCTTTGGAAAAATAATATTCTCCCTTATTTTTAATGAACATCGGAATTTGTTTTTTGTCTTTTTCTTTTTCGGCAAGTTGTAATCCTTTGTTTGTATAAAAAATAAATTTTTCCAAATCATTATGTTTATACATCTCACATATTTTATCGTACAGTTCCAACTGCTCTTTTGCAGTCAATTTCTGTGTTTCGAGAACGTTTACAAGCGAATCAACATTGGTTTGAGCGTTCATATTACAGGCAAGCAGCACCGTAAGGCAAATGATTATTATCTTTTTCATTGTTTGTGATTTTAAAATTTTTTACAAAAGTATTAATTTTTCGTACAAAAATATTGTTTTTTTTGATTGTGCCAATACCCCACAAATAGGATATTTTTCGATAAAAATAAAAAACTCCTATTTGTGGGGTATTTTTTAAAAATTATACACTGTATCTTTGCGGAAATTTAATGTTTATTAAAAAATAAATAAAGGAGAATTTATTATGAAAAAAAATCTACTTGTTTTAACCTGTTTGTCAATAATGACAATAATATCAATTTCGGCTTGCAGCGGCGGTAAACAAAAATCGGCGGAAACAGCGCAAGCGGCAGACAGTATCAAAACCGAACAGGCAACCAAACCTGCTACACTGGAAATGACGGTAACGCATATCGTTGCAAACGGATTTTTCCCGGGTTCAGACAAATCCAACTATAATCCTATCGCAGGCGAATCTAAGGGTAATACAATAGAAACAAACGCGGATATCGAAAAATGGTTTGATGGAAAATACTCATCGGTAACAATGCCCGAAGGGCAATCACTGTATTTCGACAAATACAAAGGCGAGGCTGCATGTATGCTGGCAGATGGCAGTTGCTTGCTGTACAAGGTTATTTTTGACGATAAAACTTATGAAGTGAAAATCGAAACGGGAATGAAACTTAAATATGTATTATCGCCCGAAGGTTACGCAAAAATTATTTATGATACTGCTTACTGTAAAGCGGTAGAATAATTAAGAGTTTACAAACAGACAAATAAACAACAGTATAACCGCTCGCAAAAGGAGCATAAAAAAATAAAAAAATGAAAAAAGTAATTAAATTAATGGCAGTATTATCAGCATGTTGGCTGATTACAGCATGTGGGACAAAATCATCCCCATCAGAAATTGTAAAAACGGCGCTTACTGCATTTATAAAAATGGATTTTGAAACAGTAAAAAAACACCTTGCAGAAAATCGTATCTCACATTTTGACGAAAGAGTAAAAAGTTTGCTCGAAGATTCAGAACAAAAAGCCGAATTTATGCTAATAACAAAAGATGCAACTTTTGAATTTATTTCCGAAGCCATCTCAGACGATGGCAATTCGGCTACAGTTATTGTAAAAGCAAAATTTATGAAAAATGGAAAGCCCGAAGAAGATATAGATGAAATGAACTTGATAATGGTAGAAGGCAAATGGAAAATCGACAGCAATCCACTGTAATTATTTTTGAATTTAAGAAATGAGAACCCGAAGTCTGGAGCGCTTCGCCTTTCAGGTTAGGAAAAATAAATAAACAGTGAAATGATTAATGTTAAACGCAGAGTACGCAAAGCAGTTAGCGTTCTTCGCGAGAAGCCTTGCAACTTTCGCGGTAAAAAAAACAGATAACCAATTAAGAGAAAAATAAATAAGAGCGTCATTTCGAACGAAGTGAGAAACAGATTTCTCGACAGGCTCGAAATGACAAACAATAAACAGTATAACCGCTCCGAATGGAGCATAAAAACGTAAAAAGATATGAAAAAAGTAATTATATTTATACTGTCTGTATTATTTTCGGGAGCGATATTTGCACAGTCGTCGCCAATAGAAATACGTACTGCCGAAGAATTTGCTGCTCTCAATGACAGTAAAATATCGTTGAAAGGCGATTATATCCTGATGAACGATATTACGCTTGACGAATGGGTGCCTGTCGGCGGTATTTACGAAAACGACGGACTGGGATTTTCGGGTGCGTTCAACGGCAACGGATACACTGTTACAATTATCGGCTTCAGCAGTTCGTTAGACAATGCAAGAATTGGACTGTTCGGCTTGATAGAAGAAGAAGGAACGGTGAAAAACCTTTGCATAACAGGCAACATCCGTTATGCAGGCAGTACAAAATTTTTGTATATCGGAGGCATTGCAGGCGTCAATTACGGGCTTATCTCAGGCTGCGTTTCCAAAATTGCGCTTGACGGCAGTAATGCCTACGTAAAAGATAAATCATCGAAGAAAACAAAAAGTCTGTTTGGTTACGAAGACGGCGCGTATGGAGGCTGTATAGCAGGAATCAACATGGGAATAATCACCAACTGTTATTCTACAGGCGCAATACTTGTTTCAAATAAAAAAACGATAAGCTATGCAGGCGGTATAGCAGGAGCAAACGGAAAGCCTGTTGGAGGAAGCATAGGTATCAGCATTGGGTCGGGCGGCGGCGGCATCAGTGTCAGTCAGGGAACCGTAAAGATGGACGATGTTATTTCACATTGCTATTCTACCGCATCGACGCTTTCAAACGGAGGCATATTAGGCGTATCGGGCGGAATAGCGGGATACAATCATATTACCGGAGTAATACTCAAATGTGTGTCGTTGAACAGAACTATTGAAGCAAACGGAAACAGAAGTTCGGCAAATCCGGTGGCGTCTATCGGGCTTACGTATTATCGAAATCCAGATGTCTTTTACCGCGAAGATATTGTTACCCGCAGATACAGGGACGGCAAGGAACAGGAAGATAAAGAGTTTTCTAAAAAGAACGAAGTTGCCATTTCCACTACGCAGGAAGAGTCGTGGTGGCGTTATCAAGACGGACTGAGCGAAAAGCAACAGAGACAACGCTTTGGCTTCTCGTTCGGCAATGACGAACAGTCGCCGTGGGTATGGAACGACAAGGCGAAACGACCCGTCATGTATTGGGAAACAACAGAGATACAGGATCTTCCCGACCTGCAACTGCAGCCTTTTATGGAGTTGATGGCTACTGCCAGCGCTATGTCAAATCCTGCAAAAATGGAAAACTCCGACATTGAATGGTATATTGAAAACGATATGCTCATCGTTAGCGGAACAGGCGATATTCCGGGAGCGCCCGAATGGAAAGACAGAATTTCTGACGTAGCTTCCGTTATAATTGAAGACGGCATTACCGGTATTGGACATCATGCCTTTGCCATGTCTAAAATTGTGTCGATAACGATAGGAAAAGATGTAACAAGCATCAAAACTTATGCATTTTTCAATTGTAATAATCTTACATCGGTGGAAGTAAAAAGCGAGATTCCGCCCAAAGTCGGCGCTTTTGTGTTTATGTCAACGCCTGTCGGCAAGGCAAAACTGACTGTACCTGTCGGCACGAAAGCCGCTTATGAAAAAAGCAAAGACTGGAAAAAATTCGGTACAATAGAAGAGAAAAATAATGATGAGTAAAAATCGGGAGAAAAAATTGCAGGGTTTTGCGCATATATCGTTAAAACCCTGCAAATATTTTTAAAATGTCCCGTCAGGGACAGCCATTATTATCAAACCTGACAGGTTTCGGAAACCTGTCAGGTTTTGTTTCTTATTCGTCATTGCAAACGAAGTGAAACCCGAAGGGTTCGGCGCAGCCAACCAACCGAGTTTACGAGTTCGGCGCAGCCAACCGAAGCGTAGCGGAGCTCAACGGAGTTAATCCAAAAAGCACGTCATTGCTTCGGGCTAACGCTCCTCGCAATGACGTCCTCTTTTAATTGTTAATTATTAATTGTTAATTATTTTCTGGATTAACTCCGTTGAGCTCCGCTGCGCTTCGGTTGCTTTGTCGCTGCGCTCCTCGCAATGACGAACACAAAAAAAGAAAAAACTGTTTATGTTTTGACAATTTCAAACAGAATTATTCAAAAGTAAAGATGCTTTTTGACAATTTCAAACAGAATTATTCAAAAGTAAAGATGCTTTTTGTTCTTCAAATCGACAAATCAACACAAATAAAAATACCCCACAAATAGGACTTTTTTGTTTCGACTTTAAAAA
>JAISYZ010000174.1 GCA_031269545.1 Prevotellaceae bacterium | reverse complement strand
GATTTTGGTTGCAAAAGTACGAATATTTTTTGAAATATCTACAATAATCACAGAGCAAACGCAATAATACTTTCAATAACTTTCTTGTATTCCTTTTATTTCAATATCATAAATAGTTCCCTTTTGGTCAAATTTTTCTTGTGTAAATTTGTACGAAAGTTTATGAATAAACGAGAAACACTTTATTTGCGCAAAACGTTCAGTATTATATTCGTCAAATAGTTCAGATTGCAATAAATGCGGATTAGTATTAGGAAAAACGGGCGCTTTTTTCCACATCTGCTTATTTCTTTCGCTGGAGTCGCATACAATAGAAAAGCATAAATGAATAAGAAAGTAGTGTTTTAGGAACCGTTCTTTTCGCCAGTATTCATAGAGCATATCGCGGGTTTGACAGATGATAGGATTGGCGGGCTGTGCGGCGATAAACCAACTTGACGCCTTGCACTTGCCTGCCTTCAAAAACGTTTTGAAAGCGAAAACAGGCGCATTGGCTACATAATCGGGAATAGCATCAGTAAGAAAGCATGTGGCATCAATCCAAATGCCGCCATACTGCGCCAAAAGCGAAATTCGCAACAAATCAGATAAATGTGTTCGTAATGCTGTTTTTGCCTCCTCACTCTTCCTCCAAATCCATTCAGGAAAATCGACGTATTGTCTGATATTTTCGTCTGTAATTACTATAATTTCCCGCCCGCTTGAATGTTTTTGCACCGATTCGTAACACCTTTTTACGATTTGTGGTGCCTTTTCCATTCCCTGAAACCAACAAATCCAAATTTTGTCAGGATAAGGATTTTCCGAATTGAGATTTAGGAGTGGAGAATTGAGTATTTTTTTGCCGTATTTTCGCTTCAGGTAGCTATAAATTCTGTCTTCATCTACTGTTTCTATGGCGTTCATGCTGCGCAGCCAATGAAGCCGGAAAATGCGTTTTCGTACTTCGTTAAAGCAAAAATACCACCCTTTTTTTGCAAGAATTTGTCGATAGGTTTGGATATTTCTCATAGAATTTAGATTAAGTATGTGTATATTTAGGAGAACTCCTATTATTTTAATTTTAATTTTAATTTTCCGTTTTTTTGTATAAGAGTGGGTAGATTTATTTAGCAAACTCCTTTCTATATAAGCGTTCATTATGAAAAACTATTCGTGTTTTTTGCTCAAATTCGTTCCATTGTTTTATTGGCGTCATAAACGATGCGCCATAAATATCTTTTAGCCACTGTTTCGCTTTGTCGGGTGTATAAA
Source organism: Prevotellaceae bacterium (assembly GCA_031269545.1). Classification (GTDB taxonomy): domain Bacteria; phylum Bacteroidota; class Bacteroidia; order Bacteroidales; family UBA932; genus JAIRKV01. The sequence continues at coordinate 5,593 of JAISYZ010000174.1, read as the reverse complement.
ATCTATGCCCTATAAAATCTATTTCGTGAAATTCGGTAGCCGGAACGTATGATAAACGACACGGAAATCCATCGGTTTTATTGGCTTCAGCAGCCGATTTGGTTTCGTGACGGCGACCGACGTAGCAGTAGAAATCTTCATTTTTAACGAAATAGGCAAAAAAATCAATTTGAACGCCTTTGTACGTAAACATATCTTCGGTTATTAACCCTGTTTCTTTGACAAAAAACTGTTTTTTGTGTGAAAATCCGAATTGTTTTAATAATTCAACCATATTTTCAGGTTTTTCACTGTATATATAGCCCACATCAAGATCAAAGTCGTGTTGAATAAAGTTCTGTTCGCGGTATGCGCCAAGCAATGTTCCAAAATTAAGAAACAGCTTTGCATTTACGCTTCGAAATGCTTTATCTGCTTGTAACAGACACTCTTTTCCATAGAGTAAAAAATTTTTTCTCATTTTCTGTTCACGAATTTTTGTTTCAATTCGTACAAAAAAATGATATAAACCAATTTTTTTCGTGAGCCAAACTGCAATTTTTCGTACCATAAAATTTTTGTTTTATTTATTTTTCTGCCACAATTGCATAAAAGTGTGTATTGTCCCACCTGTTACATTCGGGAGGATAAATATCAAATACTTCTACATTTTTGTAACCAATGGCTTCTAATATTTTTTGCTCTTTTTCAATGTGGCGGTAATGTGCATAATAGTTGGTTTTTAGCTCCTCCGAATACCCATCTATGGTAACGTCTTCGCTTACACCAAATTGATTTTTAACAATCAATTTTCCACCCTTTTTCAAACAAGGATAATACTTTGTGTAAATTTCAACAGCCTCCTGCTCATTGAAGTATTGCATAGTGCCAAAGATGGTAATCAAATCAAAAATATCAATAGAATTAAAATCCATTATTGTTTGATTGAAAATTGTGATATTTTTACTCTTCTTAATAAATTGAGTAAACCCTTCAAGGGGTTCTACACACACTACACTGCCAATTTTAGCATATAGCTTATTAATAATAAGTCCTGACCCACTCCCCAAGTCCAACATTTTGGTGTCGGGATTTGTGTACTGTAGAATGAAATTTGCATCTATCAGAGTATGGTCGTTTATTGGACTAAATTTACACGATAAATCGTTTACAGCTTCTTTATTTGCTGTCATCTTAAAAAAATCAAGTGCCTTTTTATTTTCCATTTTTTGTTAAATTATAAATTGAATTTGCTGAAATTTCTAATGAGCAGTAAAACCCGTACTTTTGTTTTCCATTTTTTTTTAATGCTATTCATTTGGATAATTTATTTTGATAATATTGTTATTGTTTTTATTTTTATTCTGAATATTATAGCTATTATTTACCGGAACGATTTTCGTATTGGATATAAAGTCAGCATCGTCGCTAAACAGCGTATAATGCTCCTGATGGTTGTGTGTTCTTGGAATGGGCAAAATTCGTATTCCCAAAGGCTTCTTTAAACGGCAAGAAATAGCCGTAATATCCAAAAAGACAGCGAATAGTTCCTCTACGGTAATGCCACCATAAACAGGGACCATATCCACGCCACAACCACACATCGTTGAAACGGCGGTTAGCTGCTCTATACTCACACCGTTGTTGTTGTTGCAGGTGCACAGCTCCAAATCTTCGAGCACGGAATACATCACGCCTGAAAACCCCACCATTTTAAAATATTGTCCGAAAGATTTCAGCAAATCGGTCAGAAAAGCAGTAGCAAACATGCTGCCGGAAGCCCCCAAATAGGTTAACCCTATAGCGTTCAATATCGGCAGCACGCTACCGTGTTCTTCAATAATGGGGGCTAATGAAAAATCAAACCCCTTAAACGTTAAGCCGCACTTTTGGGCTATGGCTTCCGCCATATCGTTAATTTTAGCAATCTGAGGGCGTAAATGGGCAATAATATGCTTTTTTAGTAAAGGGAACGTCAACTTCGCAACGTCTTTGCTTAGAAGTAATCTGTTGATTTCTTGCGTCAGCTCCAGTGCAATAGAAAAGGAGTAGTCGCCCGAAGACATGGTAAAAGGGAAAAAAGGGCCATCAGGCAATACATTGGCTGAGATGCCCAGTCTGAAATTATCCGCCCCATTATGGCTGATAGCGCTTACATTCTGGATTAATTGTGCAGAATGCGCGAGAATATCACAGTTTATTTCATTATTTTTAACAGCTATAATATGTACAAAAGCATGAGGAAAATCATTTAGAATAGAGAAAGCATGAGAAAATAAAAGTTTTTGTCCCTTATCTTCAGAAAGGTGAGGATCAACGGGTACGTTAAACCATCTGGCAGCTACCTGATAGCAGGCAGATGCAATACGTTGCATTTTAGAATTTTCGATAGGAGCCGCTATGGGAGGCAAATTGACTCTACTGGTTCTTACGGGAAATAAACACTGCTCCCATGCCATAATTGCAGGGGCAAGGCTGGTGATATGTTCTAACAAAAACTTATGTGGGAGATGGTATGTAACGGCACGAATACCTATCATAGTTTACGCTTTTTAAAGTAAAGAAACTAATGAAAATTCTACTTGCGGTATTTTGAAGTTAAACTTGTGCTTTACGGTTTTATACGGGTATATATCCCCTTTTAACACTCTATTAAATACTCGTTTTATCGATACTTTTTCTTCTTTCCGCAACGTCCATACCTGCACATCGCTGTAATTAACTATTATGGCAGGAATTTTTTTTATTCCCATTCTTTTTGATGCTTCCAAACGATGTTGCCCATCTAATACAAGATGATGCTTATTTTCAATAATCACGGGAACAGTCCATCTTTTTTCTGTTTTTATTTTGTCTATTAATTCTTGCACCCGCTCATCCGAATAAGCTTCAATGCCTTTCATCGTAGCTGTTTCTATCAGTTCCACCAAAGGAGCTTCTTGTAATAAATCAATTTTCACAGTCTTTACCTGATAATATTCTTCCGGTTTATTAAAGGTAAAAAAAGCAAATGGGGAGATGTCGGCTTCAATACAAGGCAACTTTTTCAGGTGTTCCATCCATGGATTTAAGTAGTATTGCTTTATTGTGTTTTTCGAATAGGTATTTACAAGTTGCTTAAATAGGGGCATTTCACCATCACTAATTCGCATCAATCCGGTAACTTTGGTGTATTTTTTATATTTCTCTTGATAAGCAGATACAATTTTCAAGTCAGTAATATTTCCATATTTATCGGAATTAATAATAGCTCCATATTGTGTATTTTTAAATTTTCCCCTTGTAAACCATACAGATTTTCCTTCAAAATCACTGCCAACAACATATTTGACCAGCGCATCTTCCATTATTGTGTCTGCTTCAAAAATAGCACATGCTCCGCTTATATGTTCCAATGCCAATTTCATAGAATAAATATTTACATCCTCCTCATACATAGTGTTTTCTACAAGAATAACTGTTGGTTCATCCTTGAAAATTTCTCTGATAATATTAGCTTTATATCCAATAGTAATAACTATTTTTTTTATGCCATTTTCTTTTAACTGACGTACCAATCGGAACAAAATACGTTCGTCCTCATAATACAATAAACATTTTGGCTCTCTATTGCTTAAATGTTCCATTCTGCGACTTCTTCCGGCAGCTAATAGAATCACTTCTTTTATTTCGTTCATAACCTTATGTTGTTAGGTGATATATTACGTTATTAATTATTGTTGGTATATATTTTTTGAGGGTTGCAAAAATACAACTTTTATTGCTACTAATACACTGGTTTTGGTTTTATTTGTAAATAGCTAAAGGACAGCGATTTGAGATGGATTAACGAGTAATTTGGTCTTTCCTAATTTTTATTGTTTTTCAAATATACAACTCATACTCAGATTATGCTCCAAAACTATCATATCAATAAGTCGAAATCCGTTATTTTCAAAGAATGAAATATAATCTTTTTGTGTGTGATAGTAAGCGGAATATCTTGTATTATAATTATATACATATTCCGTATTATTCTTTAAGGTCAGGCTGTCTTTTATGATTAATTTTGCCTTTTGTTTCATCGAAAGATGAATTTTCTTTACTATTCCATCAATATGAGGGTCATCAATACAAGTCAGTAATCCCAACATCAAGAAAGCATCATACTTATTTTCTTCCAATTTAATTTGTACTGCATCTGCCGACATAAAAGCAATATTGTTTATGTTTTTTCTTTTAGCTATATTTTTTGCTGTATTTATCATTCCTTCCGATAAATCAAATGCCTCTATTTGTTTTACTTTATCCGCTATGAGAAACGAAAAATCGCCGCAGGCGCAAGCCATATCGCAAACAATATAATCGGGTTGTAAATAAGGTGCAAATTTCTCCATTATAAATTTTGACAATCTTTCGTATCGCAAAGGTGTAACATCTTTGGCTTTCCAATCTTTTTGTTTACTCCACCAAACCCGCGCTGGCGGTTGGCTATCTGAGCGCAATATGGCGTCTGGCGAACAGTTTTCGACATGCTCATTATCAGATAGTTGCATGATTTTTGTTAAAAATTCATTTCTATCAGTAGTACTAAAAATCCTACTTTTCTGAAATCCATTTCCTACAAAACTTAACGTTTGTTTCAACCATTCGGGCAATAAAACCCGTATTTTTGTTTTCCAAAATTTTTTAATGCTATTCACGTGGATAATTTATTTTGATAATATTGTTATTTTTTTGTTCTTAATTATTATGGATATATATTTTTTGAAAGTTGCAAAAATACAACTTTATAGGAAACCGTAAGGGGCAAAAAGAATTAACCGTTTTTTGACTCGGAAAATAATTCAAAAATTTCCCGTAAATTTGCATCCAAATAAATAATGGTCATTTAAAATTATAATATGATGAAAACTAAACTGTTAGAAAGATTTTCGAGATATATTGCTTACGCTACTACTTCCGATGAGCAATCAACTACCTATCCGAGCACCGAAGCGCAGTTGCTTTTTGGCGATTTTTTGGTAGAAGAGTTGAAACAAATCGGCCTTTCGGAAGTTGAAAAAGACCAATACGGTTATGTTACGGCTACTCTGCCGGCCAACTGCGATGAGTTGCAACCCGTTATCGGCTTTATTGCTCATTTCGATACTGCCCCTGATATGCAGGGCATTGACAAGCCGGTAGTTATCGAAAATTATAATGGTAAAGATATTGTGCTGGATGCCAATTCGCAAACGGTGCTTGGCGTATCCGATTTTCCCGAATTGTTGAACTATATCGGTCAAACACTATTAGTTACCGATGGCAAAACACTGTTGGGTGCAGACGATAAGGCGGGCATTGCCGAAATTGTGTGCGCTATGGAATATTTAATACAACATCCTGAAATTAAGCATGGTAAGCTCAAAGTGGGCTTTACTCCCGATGAAGAGATAGGGCAGGGGGTACTCTATTTTGATGTAGCCAAATTCGGTTGCGACTACGCTTACACGATGGATGGAGGCGCAATTGGTGAATTGGAATATGAGAACTTTAACGCCGCTTCGGCTGTCATTAAGGTACAGGGGCGCAATATTCATCCGGGTTATGCCAAAAACAAAATGGTGAATGCGCAGTTAATTGCTATGGAGTT
>JAISYZ010000148.1 GCA_031269545.1 Prevotellaceae bacterium | reverse complement strand
GTTGAAAACAATCCTTCAAGCGCAGGGCGTTCTTTCTTTTTGCGTCCCATTAGTTACTGTTTTATATTCGCAACAAAGGTAAAACTTTTTTCATAGCACCTCAAAAAAAGATTTAACCTAAATGTTTCATTTTTTTATAATTTTGTTTTTTATTTAAATTAAAATTCCCGACATTATTGTCGTCTTCTCATATATAATAACGTATAAAATTGCTATTTGATGCATCAAAGATAGCAGAATCCCTATTTAGTCGCTCCTTAAAAACACTGAAGTCATTTATTATAAACAAGTTATAAATGCAAATTACCGAATAAAAATACCGTGTTTTACATACATACAGGCTAAAAGTCGGCAAAACATAAACAGTTTTTTCTTTCTTTGTGTTCGTCATTGCGAACGAAGTGAAGCAACCGAGTTTACGAGCTCCGCTACGCTTCGGTTGCTTCGTCGCTGCGTTCCTCGCAATGACGTGCTGCTTGCTATTATGTCAAAACAAAATTGACAGAAATAATGTCGTATTATTGCTGATTTTTTTATTTTTAAGGAGAAACTATTTAATTCCGTGTCTGACTTCAAGTTCGGGTAATTCTTTTTTATATTCATCAATGTTCCAAGTCAATCCGAAAATAGCGAGATAATCCTGATATTTTCCCAATCCTATTTTCATTCGTCTTTTATCAACATTATCGGGATCTTCGAGCGGAACGACATAATATTTTCCTGTTTTAATATCAATTCCAATGCGGCTTCCGTAAATTTGGCGTTTTCCCTGTTTCAGGGCGATTTCGTCTTCGAGCAAGGCAAGATATGCGGGATCGGTATTTTCTTTTACTACCGCATCTTTAAGCATTGGCAAATATTTTTCCTGCGTATTTATGTCGGCATATTGTATAACTGAAAACAGCGCATTATTTCCTTTGTCGCCTATAACGTCAGCGCCGAGCCAGCCTTTTTCATCAAGAATTTTCGTTACTTCAACAACATTAGCGGCATTTTTCTCATTTATGCTTTTGAGAAGTTGCTTCATCTCGTTCGAGTTGCGTCCGTATTTCTGCTCCGTTTCGCCGATTTCGAACTTTGCTTGCCTGTTTTCGTGATAAATAGAAGCAAATTTTGCCGATAATACAGCATCAAATTTACCTGTTTTTTCATTGTTTTCTTTAACAAATTCAACAATAAAATTCCATCTTTCGTCAGAATGAAGCGAAGACAAAGCGGCATTATTAACTATATTCAAATCCGAAAAATCCTCTCCATGAGTAATTTGAAACAGTTGAACAAAAGCGGAATCTGGCTGATTTGCCAATGCCCACGCGCAGGCGGCTTTATATCTGTCGTCGGTTTGAGCATAAACGCCGAATGTCGAAAATGCTTCCGAAAATTTATGCGCTGCTTTCAAATATTCTTTGTTTGCATGAAGTTTGGATGCTTCATTCACAAGTTCTGCATATTTTTCTTTATTCTGGCAGAATGTCGAATTGACTGATAAAACCGTTAAAAATACTAATATTATTTTTTTCATTTGAATATTAATTTTTAGTTTACAATTATATAATTTTTTTTTAATACACGACAAAATTAGTAAATTAATTAATAATTAACAGTGAATAATTAAAAATGCTTCGTATTCCGCAGTCTGTATTTGTGTCGTGTACTAAAAAAGTTGACAGGTTAACACTAAAATATTATTCATTTTTTTGTTTTAATTTTCATTAAACTGCAAATAAAAAAATAAAAAGTTGCATGGATATAAAAAAAAATGTACATTTGTTATCTTATTTTGAATAACATATTGAATAATGGAGCATAATAAATATGCCGATATTTCGCTTGCCAGCGAATTGAAAAAGTATTTTGGATTCGACTCATTCAAAGGAAATCAGGAAGATATTATCCGCAACGTTTTGAATGGTAATGATACTTTTGTGCTGATGCCTACGGGAGGCGGTAAATCTCTCTGCTTTCAGTTGCCGGCATTGATTATGGATGGTACATGTATAATCGTATCGCCGCTTATTGCATTGATGAAAAATCAAGTTGATTCTATACGCGGATTCAGCATAGACGAAGGTATTGCTCATTTTCTTAATTCGTCTCTCAATCGAGCGCAAATTATAACTGTAAAACAAAATGTAATAGAAGGGCGTACAAAAATGTTGTATGTCGCTCCCGAATCTCTTACAAAAGAAGAAAATATTCAATTTCTCAAACAAATAAAAATATCATTTTACGCAATCGATGAGGCTCATTGCATCTCGGAATGGGGACACGATTTTCGTCCCGAATACAGACGAATACGCACAATAGTAAGCGAAATCGGAGTTGCTCCTATAATTACGCTTACCGCAACGGCAACGCCAAAAGTGCAAAACGATATTCAAAAAAATCTTGGAATGATGAATGCAACTGTTTTCAAATCATCATTCAACCGCCCGAACCTGTATTACGAAATTCGTCCGAAAGTAAATGCAGTAAAAGAAATTATCAAATTCATAAAAAATAATGAAGGCAAATCGGGCATAATTTACTGTCTTAGCCGAAAAAGAGTTGAAGATGTTGCCGAAATATTGAAAATAAACGGAATAAAGGCATTGGCATATCATGCAGGAATGGATTCGGCTACACGTTCTGAAAATCAGGATAAGTTTTTGATGGAAGAAGTTGACGTTATTGTTGCTACTATTGCATTTGGAATGGGAATCGACAAGCCTGATGTTCGCTTTGTCATTCATTTTGATATTCCCAAAAGCCTCGAAGGATATTATCAGGAAACGGGTAGAGGAGGACGCGATATGGGCGAAGGACAATGTATCGCTTTTTACAGTTACAAAGATGTTCAACGCCTCGAAAAGTTCATGCAAGGAAAACCTATAGCCGAACAGGAAATAGGAAAGCAATTATTGTTTGAAATAGTTGCCTATGCCGAATCAGCGGTTTGCCGGCGGAAAACTCTTCTTAATTATTTTGGCGAAGAATACGAAGAGCCGAATTGCGGAAACTGCGACAACTGTTTACATCCCAAAGAAAAATTTGAAGGAAAGGAAGACATGCAACTCGTGCTTGAATTAATACTGAAAGTAAATGAAAAATTCAAAGCCGAACACATTATAAATATCATTTGCGGTGAAAGGGATTCGATGACGAAATCGTACAAACACGAAGAACTTGAAGAATTTGGAATAGGCAAAGATCAAAGTCAGCACTATTGGAATGCAATTATTCGGCAAGGATTGATACTTCATTTTATAGATAAAGAAATTGAAAATTACGGTTTGCTTCGTGTAGGCGAAAAAGGACATGAATTTTTGAAAAAGCCTTATTCTCTGATGCTTATGCGCGATCACGAATACACCGAAAGCGATGACATTGACGATTTGCTCAGCACGCGAAACGGAACAGGCGGCGCTGCCGACGAAGAACTGTTTGCAATGCTTAAAGATTTGAATAAATCTACTTCAAAAAAATTAAATATTCCGCCGCATGTTCTCTTTCAGGAAACTTCGCTCGATGACATGGCAACACGATACCCTGTTACTATTGACGAACTCAAAGACTGTCAAGGCGTGGGCGAAGGCAAAGCCAAAAAATACGGAAAAGAATTTGTTGAATTAATAGCAAGATATGTCGAAGAAAAAGAGATAGAACGTCCTTTGGATATGGTTGTCAAATCTATGGGATACAAATCGGGAGCAAAAGTTTTTGTAATACAAAGTATCGACCACAAATTGCCTCTCGATGAAATTGCTCATGCAAAAAATATTGAAATGGATGAACTGCTTACCGAAATAGAAGTCATAGTAAATTCGGGAACAAAACTTAATATTGATTATTACATCAATTATACAATAGACGACGACAGACGCGATGATATTTATGATTATTTACGCAACGAAACGACAAACGAATCGATAGAAGAAATCATGGACGAACTTGGAGGCGATTATACCGAAGAAGAAGTACGCTTGATGAGAATAAAATTAATGTCGGAATTTAACTAATACTTATATTGGAATGACGATGTACGTGCGCCCCAAAAAATCACTCGGACAACACTTTTTACACGACAGGCAAATAGCCGAACGCATCGCTCATAGCATTGCCGACAATACGGAAACATTACTCGAAATCGGCGCAGGCACAGGTGTTTTAACTGAATTTTTACTCGAAAAAGACATCCATTTTAAAACAATTGAGATTGACGGTGAATCCATCGCTTTTTTACGCAAAATATTTCCTGATATTAAAAATAAACTCATCGAAGGCGATTTTCTGAAATTGAATGTACGCGAGATATTCGACAAGCCTTTTAGTGTCATTGGCAATTTGCCTTACAATATTTCGTCTCAAATATTTTTTAAAATTCTCGACGAAAAAGATTATGTTCGAGAAGTTGTTTGCATGATACAAAAAGAAGTTGCAGAACGAATAGCCGAAAAACCCGGCTCAAAAACTTACGGAATTTTAAGCGTGCTGATTCAGGCATTTTATGATGTTGAATATCTTTTTACAGTTCACGAAAACGCATTTACGCCTCCGCCAAAAGTAAAATCGGCAGTAATTCGCCTCACAAGAAACGCCGTTAAACATTTAAATTGCAATGAAACGCTTTTTAAAAAGACAGTAAAGGCAACTTTCAATCAGCGGCGCAAAACTATCCGAAACTCGTTGAAATTGATTACAGGCGACAGAGCAATTCCCGAAAATCGTTTTTTAACATTGCGTCCCGAAGTATTAAGCGTATCGGACTTTGTAGAACTTACAAATTTTGTGGAAAATTTATTAATTGCATCACAATTAGTAAATTAACGAACAATTAATAATGAAGCACTAAACGAGCATATTAAAAGAAACAAATAATTGCATAGATTGTTTTATTCTTCCGAAACTTCGACCATAACATCTCTGTATGCGGTAAGAACTTGCGACTTGGATAAAAATCCGTGATAAATACCATTTTCGTCAACAACAGGCAAATTCCATTTTTTTGTTTCTTCAAATTTTTCAATTACAACCTTCATTGTGTCATTGATGTGAATCGTTGTCGGAGAAGAAAACATAAAGTCGCGGACATAAATCGAATCGTACAGTTTACTGTCGAACATTATTCGGCGCACACTGTCGAGATAAACCAATCCGAGCAATTTTCCGTTATCGTCAATTACAGGAAAAATATTGCGGTTTGACAGCGAAATAATTTTTACAAAATCTCCGAGTTTGTCATTTAATTTTATGGCGACAAAATCTTTTTCAATCAAATTTTCAATATTTAAAAGTGTCAATGCAGCCTGATCTTTGTTGTGAGTAATAAGTTCGCCGCGCAAGGCAAGTCTGCGCGTATAAATAGAATGACGTTCGAACGAACGATTTGTCAAAAACGCACACACCGAAGCAATCATCAAAGGGAAAAACAAACCGTAACCGCCTGTTATTTCGGCAATTAAAAATATTGCCGTCAAAGGAGCGTGCATCACAGCAGCCATCATTCCTCCCATTCCCACAAGAGTAAAATTTACTTCAGGAACATTTGCGATGCCAAGTGTATTTATAATTTTTGCAATTAAAAATCCTGATATTCCGCCTATAAAAAGCGTTGGTCCGAAAGTTCCTCCTATTCCGCCGCAACCGTTAGTCAAAGCCATTGCTACAACTTTGAAAATTATGATTGCCGAAAGATACATAAACATTATCAACATACTGTCTTTGAAGGCATAAAACAAACTGTCCTTAAAAATATCGTCCGAATTGCCAGTAAGCAGCGACGATAATATTCCGTAACCTTCGCCGTAAAGCGGAGGAAGTAAAAATATTAAAACTCCAAGACTTACCGAACCTATAATCCAACTTTTATATGGTTTTAATATTTTCGACAATCTGTTTTCTATTGCGAGTGTTGCGCGGGTGAAATATAAAGCCACAAATCCGCAGAACAAACCCAGCACAATATAAAATGGAATATTTTGCAGCGAAAATTCGGTAATAAGATTTGAAAATTCCACATCGTTTCCGAGTAACAAATACGATACAAGCGTTGCCGCAAGAGATGATATGAGAAGCGGAACGATTGACGAAAGCGTTAAGTCGAGCATCAAAATTTCGAGAGTAAAAATAACTCCTGCAATCGGAGCTTTGAAAATTCCCGCAACCGCTCCGGCAGCGCCGCAACCTACAAGCAAGGTTATGGTTTTATAGTTTTGTCTGAAATATTGTCCTATGCTTGAACCGATAGCAGCGCCGGTCAACACTATCGGAGCTTCGGCGCCCACAGAACCGCCAAAACCTATAGTAAACGAACTTGCGAGAACCGACGAATAACAGTTGTGCGATTTTAATTTCGATTTTTTACGCGATATTGCATACAGAACTCTTGTAATTCCATGACTGATATTGTCGCGTACGAAATATTTTACAAAAAAAATTGTAATCAAAATTCCTAATCCTGGATATGCCAGATATAACAAACTTCCTGTTTCGGCATTAAACCAGCTTGTCAACAGAAATTTTACGCCAATAATTGTATGTTTCAACAGTACGGCGGCAAAGCCGGCAGCAAAACCCGCTATCAAAGCAAGTATTATCAACACTTTTCTGTCGCCGAGCGAAAGGAGTTTGTTTATTGTCTTTTGCGCTATTTTTTTCAAAGTTTAACGAATATTACAGACTGCAAAAGTATAAAAAAGCATTGACAAATTAATGATATATTTTGCAGGCATAAATTTGTGATACCCAAACGGCATCAATATAGCCTGAAACATCAATCTATTCGATTGATAATCAATTGATACAAAGTGCATTTTGATAGCAGTTTGGCATTATGAAATTTTATCTGAAAAATTTGTTTTTAATGAGCAGCGAAAATAGCTTTGACGGTATTTTATTTTATCACAAAGTTAATAATGTCGTTGCCCAGAGCAAATATCATCAGGCATAATAATATTAAAAGTCCGAAGATTTGCGCTTTTTCAAGAAACTTGTCGCTCGGTTTGCGGCGGAATATTATTTCATAAATGGCAAAAACAGCATGTCCTCCATCGAGTGCAGGAATTGGCAAAATGTTAATCACGGCAAGCATTATCGACAGTAATGCCGTAAGTTTCCAAAACTGTTCCCAAATCCACAGCGAAGGAAAAATATTTCCTATTGCAATAAAACTTCCAACCGATTCGTATGCTTTTGTTTTTGGCGAAAACATCAATCCCAAATCTTTGATATAATTTTTTATTCCATTGATACCTTTGTTTATTCCTGCCGGCAGCGCTTCGAAAAATCCATAAGAGATATGTGTCGTTTTCAAAGTAGAATCGGAAATATTGACGCCAATCTGTCCCGATTCCGAAATTTCGGTATGAATAATAAGCGTGTCATTATTACGCACAAGTTCCAGTTTTGCAGTTTTCAACTTATTTTCCGACAGGCATAGAGCAATTTCGTCGAAATATTCCATATTTTGCGAATTTATTGCAATAATTCTGTCGTTTTTTTGTATTCCCGATTTTTGTGCCGCCGATTCTTCTTTAATTCCCGATACTATGAATTTCATTCGTGGACTTAAAAATTCCTTGTCTTTTAATATTTTGCTGATGCAGGTATCTTCGATATGAATAATCGCTTTTTCGCCATTGCGTTCTACTTCAATGTTTTTGACTCTGTCGCGAATAATTTGTATTTGTATGTCGCCGAATTTTTCAACAGAATTGCCATCAAGGTTGATAATTTTATCGCCGTTTTTGAAACCTATTTCTTTTGCAAGTTGACTGCAAACGATGCCATTTTTCACATCTCGGTTTGCAAGATAAGTGTCGCCCCAGGTAAATAATATTCCCCAATAAATCAAAATTGCAAGAATCACATTAAACGTTACGCCGCCAATCATTACAAGCAAACGTTGCCAAGCAGGTTTTGAGCGAAATTCCCATGGTTTCGACGGTTGTTTCATTTGTTCTTTATCCATTGATTCGTCAATCATTCCGCTTATTTTGCAATATCCGCCGAAAGGCAACCAGCCGATTCCCCATTCGGTTTGTTCGGGATATTTGTTCCAATTGTTATCGGACATGTCTTCGAGCGGAATAAGTTCTGTTTCGGGACGTCCTTTTTCGTCAAGAACGGCGGCGCAGTTTGCATCAAGTTTTTTACGCATTGATTTGTCATTTCGCGAGAACCATTTTGTTTTCCATTTTCCGTTGATTTTTTTAAATCTTACAATTGAGCCGTATGCGTTGAAAAATATATAGAATTTATCAACACGCATTTTGAAAAGTCGCGCAAAGAAAAAATGTCCAAATTCGTGTACAATTACCAGAATGGATATGCTTAAAATGAATTGTAAAATTTTTGTTAAAATGTCCATATTTTTATATTTTTAAATTTAATAATTTTTTTGCTGTATTTCGTGCATCGATATCGGTTGCGATATAATCGTTAATGTCAGGATTTTGTATAAATGTTGCCGTATTCATTGTTTTCTCAATAATTTCGGCTATTTGCAGAAATTTTATTTTGTCGTTTAAGAATGCATCTACTACAATTTCGTTTGCTGCATTCATTATGCAGGCAGCATTTCCGCCTTTTTTGAGAGCCTCGTATGCCAGTGTTATGCATGGAAATTTTTTTATATCCGGATTTTGAAATTCCAAGTTCACAACTTTCGAAAAATCAATACGTTTGCTTTCGAGCGGCAAGCGCACAGGAAAGTTAAGAGCATAAGCAATAGCAATTTTCATATCGGGTTCGCTTAATTGCGCTTTTATAGAGCCATCGGCAAACTGCACCATTGAATGTACTATTGACTGCGGATGAATTACAATCTGAATTTGTTCGGGTTTAACATCAAAAAGCCAGCACGCTTCAATCACTTCAAAGCCTTTATTCATCATGGTTGCCGAATCTATGGTAATTTTTTTTCCCATCGTCCATCGAGGATGTTTCAGAGCATCGGTTTTTGTTGCATTTTCGATAAATTTAATATCGGCATTAAAAAACGGACCGCCCGAAGCCGTGAGCAAAATTTTTTCTATAGCATTAGGTTCTCCTAAAATGCTTTGAAAAATAGCCGAGTGTTCAGAATCAACAGGAATAATCGGCGTTTGATACTGTTCTGCCAACTTCATAATTAAATCGCCGGCAACGACAAATGTTTCCTTATTTGCCAGCGCTATTGTTTTTTTCGATTTTATTGCGCTAATCACAGGTTTCAAACCCGCATATCCAACTATTGCAGCAAGAACAATATCAACGTTTTCGCCGCAAACTGTCTGTTCTATTGATTCGGCTTTTGTGAAAACCTTTATCGGATACGAAGCAAGAGCATCGCGCACGAAATTGTATTTTTGTTCGTTTACAATTATCACTGCATTTGGTTGAAATTGTATTGCTTGCTGTATCAACAGTTCGGCATTATTGTTGGCAACAAGAATTTCGGCAATAAATTTATCGTGATGTGCGTGTATAATATCAAGCGTTTGAGTGCCGATAGAGCCAGTCGAACCAAGTATTGCTACACGTTTTTTTTTCATTAAAATTGAATATAAATTGTTGGATCAATAGGAATTCCGTTTTGCCACAATTCAAAATGCAGATAATTGTCTTTTGCGGCGTTTGCTGTTCCTGCGGTTGCTATTGCTTCGCCTGCGTTTACCCGTTCGCCTGCGGATTTAAAGGTTGTACTGTTTCCTTTGTAAATTGATATTAAATTGTTAATGTGTTGTATTTGAATAACATAATTATCAGTAGGAGTCCAACCTGCAAAAATTATCATTCCATCGAATGTTGCAGTAACAACAGGACTTGTCGTTACTTTAATATTTATACCGAATTGTTTTTTATTTGCATCGAACGAACTTATTATTTCGCCTTTCAATGGCGGATACAGATACACGTTTTCGGATATGATGTTTTTGTTTTTTGTTGAAAGACGCGACATGTCTTCCTGTTCGATTTCCGCTCTGAATACAGAATCTTCGGGCATTAGCGGATATTCGGTAAATGTTGTATTGATGATAGAATCCAAATTAATATTTTCGTTTCCGATAGAATCAATTTCACCCGAAACAAACGACTGAATTGAATTAAAGTATCCTTCCCACGAAGCGATCGCGTTTTCGAGAGAATCAAGTTTTTCGGCATTGCTTATAATTTTTTGCCTTATTGTACTGTTGGGATAACCAGGAATAAGATTGCGAATCGGAGTATATGCTATGAACAAAAAAAACAGAAAAAACACAATGAAAATAACAGGAATAATAATACTTAAAACAAGCCAGCCCGAAAGACGCGCTTTCCATACCTGTTCGTAATCGGTGTCGTTGTAAACTGAAAAGTGATATTTTTTACCTAATATTTTATATATTTTTTTCCTTCTTTTACCCATTTGTCAAATTGATTGGAATATTAGCCGACAAAGTTATAAAAAAATATGTATTTACATGTTTGGAGGTTAAAATTTTACAAAATTCAAATTGTTTGCAAACCGACAAAACGATGTAATGTCCTTATTAATAAATATATGACAAAGATATTTGTGTGAAAATAATTTCTATTGGCGTTTGTGCAGATAACAACATATTCTTATTATCAAGACTTTGATATTTTCAAAATCTTCAACATTTTTAAAAAAAATCATAAAATTTATAACTTATTTAAAAAATATTTTCTAAATTTGCGATACTATTATGCAAAAAAAATACCATGTTTGCAGCAAAAATATATTTATACATAAGGTATTAACGCTTGTATATTAGATGTTTGAAATCTTTTATAAAATGTTTGTTGCCATGTGAGAATTTTAAAAATATATAATTTGCATAATGATTATTTTAAAAAATAACGAGAATTAATAAAACCTCTGTGAAATTTTTATTACGAGTAAAAAATCACAGCAAAATGTAATAAATAAAAAAAACAAATTATGAGTACAAATGTAGATAATAATGAAGATTACCAAAGTATTGAGAGAAAAAAAAGAGGAGAAATCAGTATTTCCGAATCATCTCAAATACGGCTCGTTTTTATACAAAAGGGTTATTGCTCTTGTTTCTTTGGGAAGAATTTTGACATATTGCTTGAAAGCGGAAGCATTATTTTAGTGCCTCCGCAAAATAAATGCATCATAAAAGTGAAAAGCAATATCCGATTGATGGTTGTTCGTCTTAGCGTTGATTTGCATTTTGGCAATCACCTTCCGCTTGAAGCGCTTATGGGAATTGCAGAAACGGTTAACAGCATATATCCTAAAGATGAATTTGTTGTTTTAACGATGACCAGAATAATTTCGGATTATTTGAAACTTATGGAACAATGTTTGCTGAAAGGCATGAAAGATGTTGATTTTATGCAAATGAAACAAAAGGAATTGCTTTATTATTTTGGAGAATTTTATGGCAAAGAAGAACTGTATCGATTTTTTAAACCGATCTTGACACGTGATGTTGCATTTTCAAGATTGATTTACAGTCTTTTTGAAAACGGAAACATAAACAGCATAAAAGATCTTGTAAAAGCAACAGATTACAGTCTGCATGGGTTCAAAAAACGATTTAGAGCCGTTTTCGGAATGCCTGCCTATAAATGGTTGTGTCAGGAAAAATCAAAAAGACTTTTTCACGAAATAACATGCACCCGTAAAACATTCACAAAATTGTCACATGAATTCGGATTTTCATCGCCTGCACACATGAATAATTTTTGCAGAAAAATGTTTGGCGATACACCGGGAAGCATACGCGCAAAAAAATTTAATTACAAAGTAGAATAGAGTTTATTGGCAACGTTAAAATTTATCCTGACAGAATTTAAAATTTTTGTCAGGTTTTTTTGCAATGATAATCAAAGCTCTTTTAACCCAAATTTATTTTAATCTTTTTTGTTTGCGGTTTGATATGAACACAAACCGAACTACTGAATATTATCAATAAAAATTTTTAGGGTGTTGCAACGCCGAAAGCGGGAAAGGTAATAATTTCTGCAATTTTTTACAACCGTTTTATCCGTAAGTCATTTACAATCAAGTGTTATCAGAGTTTAATGAGCGATTAAATATTTTAGCCCAGTTACGGGGTTTGCGTTTCTTCCAGTCGCCTTTTATGTAAGCGTAATTTGCTATCAAAGGCAAAACAGTCGTTGCTTCGGCATAAACCATTTGCTCAAATGCAGTATCAACTTTTCCCCACGAAGAAGCCTCTTTGAGCGTTGAACTTGAACAGGCGCCATCGCGCACATCTGCTACTGTTATCTGAATTGCATATTGATGCATCGGAACTTCTACGCCTAAACATTCGGCGCATACAACGGTATCCTGTGCAAAATTTTTAGGCACGCCGCCGCCAATCATAAGTAAACCGCTGGTTTTCGACCGCATTTTTATTTCGGTCAATTCGCGAAAGTCAGCAACAGAATCAATTGTAACATACGGTTTTTTGTTCTTTATACGTTCAGCCTGATGCATTACCAATCCAAAGCCTGCGCTGCAATCTGAAAATGCAGGTACAAATATCGGAACATTATTTTCGTAACATGCCTGAATAAGCGAATCTTTTTTCTTCGAGTTTTTTGTAAGCCACTTGCCTGTTTCGTATATAAACTCGCGCGAAGAATATGGGCGCGCTTCAAGTTTATCGGCAATTTTTTTGATTGTTGCATCGCATTTTTGCAATTCTACTTCATCTATATATGTGTCGTAAATTCTATCGACATAATTATTGCGCAAAAAACCGTCATCGATAAATGGAGTTCCTTTATAATGTTTGAAACCGAGCGCTTCAAAAAAATCCATGTCAATAATTGATGCTCCTGTCGAAACAATGCAGTCTATCATATTGTTTTTTACCAAATCGACATAAACCTGCATACAGCCGCCAGCGCTTGTACTGCCTGCGATTGTAAGTATATTGGTACAATTTTTTTCTTTAATCATCATCCGAAAAATATCGGCAGCCTTGGCGGTATCGCGCGATGTAAACGACATATCGCGCATGGCATCTACGATGTTTGTTGCATCAAACGATTTTATATCTATATGTTTGATGGTTTCTTT
Organism: Prevotellaceae bacterium; assembly: GCA_031269545.1. Classification (GTDB taxonomy): domain Bacteria; phylum Bacteroidota; class Bacteroidia; order Bacteroidales; family UBA932; genus JAIRKV01. The sequence goes on along the minus strand of JAISYZ010000148.1, from coordinate 2,677 downwards.
TAATAAATCTTTCTTTTTCATTTTCGATTGTATATTTTTTGCAAAGGTATAAAATTTAATATAATATGCTTGTTTTCATATAAAGTCTTATTAGATTTTCTTGCACTAATAACCGACAAAAACAGCGAGAAACTGCTCAAAACTCACGCTTGCTTTTCGGTTGTCCGACAAAATTTTTTTGTTAATTTTCCCTGTAAATTTTGTAAAACATTTTTGTCCGTTTGTGTATAATTGAGGATTTTATACTAACCTTGTCCATTAGTTGTAATGTTATTGTTTGTTTATCCAAATTACAACTTATCAGGCAATCTGAAAAAGGTTGCCTTTTTTATCAACTAAAATTTTTGTCGGTCAGTAGTGATTTTAAATCTTTCACTTTCAATATTATACTTTCAACACTACTTCCGGACTAATATCAGGTTCCCGGCCGGGTTCATTCTCTATATATTTGAACATGTAATAAAGCATTGCTTTCGAGGACTTAGTTAATCCACGTTCTTTATTTAATATCAAACTTAACTGCGATTTGTTGATATTTAATAGGTGCACAAGGTCTTTCGGCTTCAATCCGAGACGGTTCATTTTCACTTCTACATCGGTAATGGAAAAATTATTTAATTCCACTCTGTCGAAAGCGACAGGGCGCACATGAAGCTGCACGCTTTCAGGTAAAATTCTTTCAAAAACAGCTTTTGTACGGTCTATCAGTTCTTTTTCGGAAAGATACCTTTTTGCCTGGTTTTCGAGTTGCCAAACTTTAACAATCGCTTCATTTTCACTAATAGACAGGATTTGAAAGTACACGCGGGCAAAACGCTTGTAATTTCTTTCCGAAGTTTCCAACAATTCTTTTTGTTCTTTTGTCAAAAACGGAAGCATTTCTATTCCTTTCATAACGGTATGTTTTTTTATTCAACATTTTATTTTAAAACAGGCGGGGTTTTTACGCCTCAACCTGTTTCTTCTACAACCTAATTTCGCGGAAAGTTTGCAAGTCAAAAATAGCTATTTGTTTTTGCTTTCGCCCAAATTCAATAGCATCTTCTTTGCCCGGAAACTGCTTGTCGCTGTCGAAATAAAACTGTTTGTTGTCTTTGTTTTTCCACCCGCCTACGATTTTGTCGTGTTTAGATGCGTGTTCAAGAACTCTCAACAGCCCTTCGTCGCCAAAGCAATTTTGAGTTTCGAGGTAAGCGGCGATATAGCCGTCGATTACCCATTCCAAAGAAGGAATTTTAACCGTAAACCCATCCGGATTTTCTTTTGCGATTTGTTTAATCGCTTCAAATAAATGTGTCATAGAACTTTTTACCGTTTTTATCCTGCTGGTCTGCAGTGTTAATTAACAATACAAAGATAATAAAAAGTTTTCGATTTGCAAACTTTTTTAAAAAATATTTTCATTTTTCTATGTTATTAAAAAACTTGTATTAATTTTCAGATATTAAAACGGTTTTTTTACTCCTGTTCCCGGGTTGCATAAATGCGTGGCTGGCTTGTTGCCCGGAACCCAACTCAAAAAGCCGGTCGCTGATTTTTTGGTCATATATCTTTTCATTCCATCCCAACAGATGGGGTAGGTTGGATGTTTCTAAATAAAATGTAATACTCCTAAGAATGCTAAGTGAAATTTTCCTTGAACGTTTAATCGCCTTGTCGTAAACCGACCGAACTCCGTAAAGGTAATACCTGACGTTAATCAGTTTAAGTTCTGTGCCGGGTGTTTTGTGCTGCAAAGCCCAATCCGGATGTTGGTTTTTTCCATTCTAAATATTCGGAAAACAATATGCCTTAAATAAATATATATCTAAATTTTGATTGTTTGTAATTTGCTGATTTTCAATTATTTGATACGTAGGCGGGTGGAAGATGGGGCTCGAACCCACGACCCTCAGAACCACAATCTGATGCTCTAACCAACTGAGCTACGACCACCATGTTTCTTTTGCGCTGCAAAGATACTATTTTCGTTTTAAATCCGCAAATAATTATTTACAAAAAAAATTTCCTTGTAATTCGCTTTTTTCAATAAAACTTTATTAATTTTGCACTTGCTAAAAAAAAACTCTGTGGCTTGACCGCTAAAATTCACAGTATGGAAAAAACTTGGAGATGGTTTGGAAAAAATGATAATATTAGCCTTTCCGATTTGAGGCAAATCGGTGTAGAAGGGATCGTCACCGCTTTACATCATATCCCGAACGGAGAAATATGGCCAATAGAAGAAATCCTTGACCTGAAACATTATATCGAAGATGCCGGTTTATATTGGTCGGTGGTCGAAAGTCTTCCCGTGCCGGAATCTGTTAAATTTGCCGGCGGAGACAGAGATCAACTCATTGAAAACTATAAAATCAGTTTGGCTAATCTGGGTAAATGCGGCATACGGACGGTTTGTTACAATTTTATGCCGGTTATCGACTGGATTCGCACCGACTTGAAACGTAAACAGGCCAATGGGACTTATACTTTGTACTTCGATAAAGTCCGGTTTGCCTATTTTGACGTCTGTATTCTTGAACGTGATAATGCCGCCGCCGACTATTCCGACGAGATCATTCGTCAGGTACATGAATTGGCTAAAACGATTACGTCGCAGGAAAAGGATGAGCTGATAGATACAATTATCGTTAAAACACAAGGTTTTATCAATGGAAATATCCGCGAAGGCGAGCAA
>JAISYZ010000127.1 GCA_031269545.1 Prevotellaceae bacterium | reverse complement strand
GGTTTAAGTACAGGATCGAGAGGCAAAGGGTCAACAGGCAGATAGCCTCCTCCGCCTGAACCTCCTCCCGAACCGCCGCCTCCACCTCCGGGTGGCGGATCAGTACCATCGCCCGGATCCGGAATTAGTTCATACGGTGGTTTTGCTTTCTGAAGAACATTACCGCTTATGTCAATTGATGCTGTTGTTTCGTCCTCTGTTTCGGAAGAAGATATGGTAACAAAACCTGTGCCAAGAACGGTAGGTATCAATGATGTATTTACTTTAAGATATATTCCTGCAGCAAGTTCATTACGTACATAATATTGTTTGCCTGTATATCGTGTACTGCTTATTAAATGAACTTCGGTAAAATTGCCGCTGTCGCGAAAAGGACGATAAATACTGCGCGACTGTACAAGCGAAGCATAATTGTTGTTAAAGCCGGCGGCATAATATAAAGCCTGAATCTGTGTGCGCGTTTTTGTTGTCTGCACTAAAGATTTGTCGGTAAGACTGTTTACATCGTCATATACATTGTAAATCCACTGATTTTGCAGACGCATTACTCCGTCCTGAAACATTACCAGACGTCCGCCCTTGTCGTAAACCATGTATTCGGCATCCTTGCCGGGCAATTGCTTTTCTATAAGATTACCGCGTCCATCATATTTATATGTGTAGCAATATTTTTTTGCAAGGTCGGAAGTTGCCGTGTAAGTGCTGCCGTTTGTAAGCAGAGCCGAACCTTCGGGGCTTACAGTCCAGCGCAGCTGTCCTTTCGCATCGTAAGCGTAATAGGTATCAACGTTCTGATTGCTGTTGTCCTTTGCCCGAGTAAGCACGGTATTGCCCGACTTGTCGGTGTAGGTGGTTACCTTTATTCCGTCTTCGTCTGTTACCGAATTTTTGTACAGCGAGCCTGCTGCATAATATCCCGCAACAGTAAGCAAACCGCTTGAAGCGTTTACGTTCAGTATAAATACTTCGTTTGCCGCGTTTGTTTCATAAGCATAACTTGTGTATTTGTTCTGGTCGCGATATACGCTGCCGACATTGTAGTTTTTCGATACGGGCTTTGCCGGTTCATACACTTTTTCGATATAGGCATAATTGGCATCGGCGGTATCAAATTTATTTTGATAAAAAGTTTTTTGGGATGCTAATGCGTTATATTCCTTGTATGCGCTCGAATTTGTCGATACATAAGGCAAATATGTTTTTGCATCGCTACGCCTCATATTGTCGTAAACAATGGGCTGCACTATGCTTTTGCTGTTCGGCGAAGCCTTTATCTGTATTGCCTGTTCGGGTGCGCCTAAAGCATCAAAATAAGTTATATTACGATTGTACTGCATAGTATCGGCAGATCTATAAGTGGTTTTTATTATCCAGTTGCCGCCAGAAACATCTAAAATTATAGGATTTTGTGGACATATTTCTTGATATACATCTACATAACCTCCCATTGCTCCGTTTATTCTTAATGTTCTGGTCGCTGTTTCATTTTTTGATATGCGCAATGTCAGTGATGAATAGCCGGAACTTATATCTAAACGCAGTGCAGTAATAAAATCATCATAGCCGACTTTTCCTATTTGTTCATTATATAACTCGATTAAAAAATCTGCTATATTAGTGTATGTAGGATCTATCACTATGGGAATATTGTACTCTGCTTCATTACAACTGTTTGCATTTATATCAATTCCCTGTATTGCCAGATAACTAAATGTTACCTGATCCTGCGAAAACAGACTTCCGCAAAATAAAATTGATAAGATTGATGTTATAAAATATTTTTTCATGGCTTTTTATCTTTAATTGTTATCAGTTGAATAATTATATCGTATTTCAGGCTCGCCGGCTGTGTTCAGCACTTTTTCCAGTTTGCCGTGTTTATTGTATAGGTAACTTACCGACCTGCCTGTGGAGTCTTTTATTTTAACAAGTCCCACAAGAGGCTGATAGTCGAATGTTGTTACTTCTGCCTGAAGTATATTGCGCAGCGCAGTTTCGGTTGTTGCGGTCATATTTTCATTCAGCGGATTTGTTTGTATATTGCTTAATCCGCTTACGCCTTTAACCTGACTGAAACTGCAATTGCTTATTTCCGCTATTTTATACAAACCCTTGTAGCCGTAAACATAAGATGTTTTCAGTCCGTTGCTGTCTTCCATTTCGAGCAGGTTGCCGCAGTTGTCGTAAACGTTGTATTTGGCATCCGTTATCCACGAGCCTGTTTCGCTGTCGTAAACGTCAATCTGTTGCAGGCGTATCATGGCGGGCTTGCTCGATACAGGAACAAAATACGTGTATCGTCTGCCGCCGATTCGCGTTTTCACTCCGTTTTCAATAACAAATACTTCTTCGCGCAAAGGCAGGTTTATTACGTTGTGCTTTGCCATAAGGTCTATTACCCGCGAGCCGTTGGCGTTTGTTGTCGTGTCGGTTACGTATCTGTATTCTACTGTTTGAGTTATGCCTTTGCTGTCGGTAGTGGTTTGGCTTGCAACCTGTCCATACGAATTGTAGGTACACGAATTTGTTTTGCTTACCTCAACTCCGTTTGCATGCTGAGTCTGAGTTGTTGATTGCGCATTATATTTTCCTGTATATACAGGCATGTATCCCAAAGCACGCACATAATAATGAGGAATATAAGTTTGCGAATTTGTATAAGTATTTTCGTAAGTATTAGTTTCGGAATACAAAGGAATAGATGACGATTTCGAACTAAAAACCTTTGTGCTTAACAGCCGCCCCCTTATAAACTGCTTTGATGAAACCGGTGCAACTATATTGTTAAGTGTGGTGTGCGTATAATTGGGATTATTTACCGACCATGTTCCATACCTATCATCTAAATAATGATTTTTTTCCAATGTATAATAATATTTGATAGTATCCATATATCCGGGCATTGTACTGTTGGTAAAACTGTATTCCATCACGCTGCCATCGTTTAATATTTCCTGTACTTTACTGTATTCAATATGATTATTACTAAATGCATTAATATCTGTTGACCAAAGTTTCATATTATCGTCTCGTATATAAATACCTTGAATCGTTGAAAGGGTTGCCGAATATTTTATGTGGTATCTTGGTTTATTCAATAAAATTCCCGAACCTGTATTGTTACTGTTTTTGTAAGTATATGTTCTTGTTGATATAAGCGAACTGTTGTCATTATTACTGTAATTTTTTATTACGTTTACTCTTAAGCCCCCGCAAGTTCCTGATGTATTTACAATTTGAGGAATAAAACTGTTTGATGATGAACGTTTAATTGCTTTATTATAATCATGGCTTTCATATTCAGAAGTATAACGTCCTCCCGCAGGATATGTTATTTGATTTAACATTCCGCATTTTGCATAATTGGTATTGTGATTTCTATTAAAAGAATTTATATATTCATTTAAATCCGTATCCAAACTTGATATGTTAAGAAAAGGAAGACTTGTACTGTTATCGTTATTCTTTCCATTATAATATCCCCAGTGGTCAACGCTGAATGTTCCGTTTGCAGGATAAGGATAACTGTTATCATTCCAGTTGTGATAAGCCATAGAGTAAGTTCCATCACCCTGTATTGTTATGTAATCCAAATAATTTGTCCGCGCTCCGTTTGTATTTCGTTTGTAATTAAGGTTACATTCTTTTACCTTTACAGTTATTCCGTTCAATTTACTGTTTACCGTAATACTTGAAAGCAATACGCTTTCATCATTTATTTCTTTCAAAGAGCTTTTATTTGCACGATACTGGTCTTTATTTCCGGTTGTCGGCGTATAATAATTAAATTTTATATCAGCAATCATATTATTGCTCTCGTTATTAATAGTTACTGCTTTAATAATAGACATGTACGTTACATGTTTATAAAATTTATGTTCCTCTCTGTTCACAGGAATTGGAGTTCCTAATAATGTCCAACCATTTACATTACATGCGTTTGCCCAATAATTATATTTATCATTATTATGATTTAAATAAAAAGATGATGGAATATAATTTATTATTATTTTTTGTTCATAATCAAAAATAACTGTTCTTCCACTTGGAGTAACTATTCTGGTTAAATTCCATGTGATTATTTCTCCTTTGTTATCTTGGTCTGGTGTATCATTATCTCCAATAGTTTGGGAAAATATCACACTTTTCGATTGTCTGTTACAATCGAAAATATACTTATATCCACTAGGGGTATATATATTTATTATTGCAAATATATGTTCATTAGTATTATTTTCTTCAATTTCAATTTTTAAATTTTTATTGTCAATATTAGTATTATAAACGTGTATTGAATTATTAAATCCCAAATGAAATGTTCCTGAATACCCCATGAAATTAAAATGAAATATATCAGGTTCTGCATCGTATTTAAATGGAGCAGAACTTATATCATTGTAAGAGCTATACATAATTGTAGGAGTAGATTGTTCAATATTACTATTGTGCGGATTGCTTGATATGTTATGACCAGGTATTAAAAAACAACGAAATAAATAATTAAGCATAATAAATATACTATAACTGTTTATAGTATTAGTTTTATGTAAAAAATAAAACCCATACAGTTTGTTAACGGCATAATAATTTTCATCTGGCACACCTCTAATTTCTCGAGTTATACTGCCGCCTACATTCAGTCCCCATCCGGGACCCATTATGCCGCCGCGAACATTGGCTACGCAACCGCTTGAGGAATATCCAAAACTGACAGGAATCTCGAAGTCGGCATCCTTGTAAGTGTAAAACGGAATTGCCAGCCGCATGGTTCCTGTGTATAAATTTGGCGAAATAACTACGTTTTCGCCGAAAGTCCATGGTTTGGGCTGTGCAAAAATATTGCAGCACAACACAATCATGCCAAATAATAATGTTGATTTTTTAATTAAGTTCTTCATAAACAGTTAATTTTAATTATTAATACTATGTAAATCTTTTAATAAAAACAAGGTTTAAAATAATGCCCAAAGTTAATTTATTTTTTCAAAAAACAGTTCAATTTTTTAATTTTTTTTCAACAAAGTTATTCTTCTTTTACAAAGTGTTAATTTACAAGGTTTTTCATCAATAATGTCAGAGTGGTTGTTTACGGGAATGTTAAAAAATGGGAAAATAAAGAATTAATCACAGATTCTTATTTTTTTCTTTTTAACCTCAGATTTTTTACTCGAACAAAGTATATCTTAAAATTAACCGATTTTTTATTTTCTTACCGCACAAGACAGAGCCTCGTTTTCATTAGCCAGCGGTCGCCGTTGATTATTTTATGAATTGTTTGCATCTAAACTTTCAATTTTTAACTCAATCGCGCTAAAACCGTTTGCGTGGATTTTACTTTCTGTCCTATTTTTACTTCGACTTTTGCATCAAGCGGAACGAAAATATCAACACGCGAACCGAACTTTATAAATCCCAGCTTCTGATTTTGTTCTACGTATTTTCCTGTCATTTTTTCGGCATAACAGACTATTCTGCGTGCAAGAACGCCTGCAATCTGGCGAAAAACTATTTTTCCTTTTGCTGTATTTACTGCAATTGTTGTGCGCTCGTTTTCGTGAGATGCTTTCGGATACCATGCAATAAAATGTTTCCCATGATGATGCTTGCAATATTCAATTTTGCCTCCGACAGGAAAATTATTTGCATGAACATTCCACAACGACATAAATATCGAAATCTGCAGTCGTCGCTCGTTGAGATATTCATCTTCGTCAACTTCTTCGCAAACAACAATTCGCCCGTCAGCCGGCGAAAAAATTATATTTTCATCTGTCGTATATTTGCGTTCGGGTTTGCGAAAAAACCAGGTAACAAATAACAGAAGTATAAAGATAATTGTTGTAAGAATATAAAATATAACTGTTTTGTTGAGAAAACAAAGTGTTGCACAGCCTGCAAAAATTAAAAATCCTGTGCCAACAAATACATTTCCTTCTTTGTGAATTTTTCGTGTCATACGTTAAATATTAAAAACCAAAATATAAGTAAAAATTATGGGAAATGAAAGTAAAACAGCATCGAACCTGTCGAGTATTCCGCCATGTCCGGGCATGATTTTTCCCGAATCTTTCAGTCCTGCACTGCGTTTCATCATCGACTCTGCCAAATCGCCGAACGTTCCGAAAACAGATGCTATAACTGCAATTATTATCCAGTGATGCATATTTTTGTCATCAAACATAAGTTTTGAAATCAAAATGCCTGCGATTACCGTTGTTATTATTCCGCCGATAAATCCTTCCCATGTTTTTTTCGGTGATATTCGCGGAAAAAGTTTGTGTCGTCCGTGCTGTCCGAATAAGATTCCAAAACAGTAAGCGCCAACATCATTTGTCCAAATCAATATGAAAAATGCCAAAATATAAAGTTTACCGACAAATTCATCGCCTCCTTTAAATATATTCATTAACACAAACGGAACAGCAACATAAAGTATCGGCAAAATCAGTAAAGATATATTATGAACCGGTTTTTCGGATTTTTTGTATAATTCGACAATCGGTATCACAGTAAACAAACAAACAACAAGAATCACAAGAATATCAATACAGGGCAGAATAATATAAGAATCATTGAAAAAATTATTGACGTGAATAATCAATAATCCGCTTAATCCGATAAAAATACTTATAATTTTTTGCAGTTTGTGTCCTTTTGGAATTGTCATGTTGAAAAATTCTATCATTCCTGCAATTACTATTATACATGATAAAATCCAAAATGCGTGAACGTTCCACAAAATTGCGCCGATCATTATTACCAGAAAAAGCAGTCCGCTTGCTGTCCGTATGATTAAGTTTTTCATATATCAGGCGGTTTTGTCGTCAGTATTTGTAAATCCAAGTTCTTCGAGTCGCGCCATAGATTTTCGTTTTCCGAGAATTTTTTCCAAATCTTCTGAAAAAATGACTTCTTTTTCGAGCAGTAATTCTGCAACCTGTTTCAGTCCGTTGGCATATTGCGTAAGTATTTTTTTTGCTGTTGTATATGCATCGTCAATGATTTTCTTTGCTTCCGTATCTAAAAGTTCCGCCGTTTTTTCGCTGTATGGTTTTCCGAACATCATATCCTGTCCCGATGAGTCGTAAAAACTTATGTTTCCGATTTTTTCGCTCATTCCGAAATATGCAACCATTGCGTATGCCTGCTTTGTAACTTTTTCCAAATCGCTGATTGCGCCAGTCGAGATTTTTCCGAAAGTAAGTTCTTCGCTTGCGCGTCCTCCGAGAGTCGATGCCATTTCGTCCATCATTTGTTCGGTTGTGGTGATTTGGCGTTCTTCGGGCAAATACCATGCAGCGCCAAGCGAGCGTCCGCGCGGAATTATTGTAACTTTAAGCAATGGATTTGCGTGTTCGAGCAACCAGCTCACAGTTGCGTGTCCGGCTTCGTGGTAGGCGATCGTCTGTTTTTCGTCTTTCGATATTATTTTATTTTTCTTTTCAAGTCCTGCAATTATTCTGTCGATAGCATCGAGAAAATCCTGACGGTCAACAGATTTTTTGTTTTTACGCGCTGCTATTAAGGCTGCTTCGTTGCAAACGTTTGCTATATCGGCGCCCGAAAATCCGGGAGTTTGTTTTGCCAGAAAACTTATATCCAAACCATCGGCAAGTTTTATTTCGCGAAGATGCACGTGAAAAATTTCCAGACGTTCTTTGAGTTCGGGCAAATCGACATGAATTTGACGGTCGAAACGTCCTGCACGCATAAGCGCTTTGTCTAAAATATCGGCGCGGTTTGTTGCTGCAAGTATTATCACTCCGCTGTTTGTTCCAAATCCGTCCATTTCGGTAAGCAACTGATTAAGCGTATTTTCGCGTTCGTCATTCGACGACCATCCTACGTTTTTTCCGCGTGCGCGTCCGACGGCGTCAATTTCGTCAATAAAAACTATGCAAGGCGCTTTTTCTTTTGCCTGTTTGAATAAATCGCGGACGCGCGATGCTCCAACACCAACAAACATTTCAACGAAATCGCTTCCCGACATCGAAAAAAACGGAACGTTTGCTTCACCGGCAACGGCTTTTGCAAGCAAAGTTTTTCCTGTTCCCGGAGGTCCTACGAGTAAAGCGCCCTTAGGTATTTTTCCGCCCAGCGCCGTATATTTTGCAGGATGTCGTAGAAAATCCACAATTTCCTTTATTTCGACTTTTGCTTCTTCCAAACCAGCTACATCGTTGAATGTTATTCGTTTTCCAACCGAATTTTTATCAAATAACTGCGCTTTTGATTTTCCTACACTGAATATTCCACTGCCGCCGCCACCGCCGCCTTTGCTTATGCCGCGCATCATAAACAGCCAAAACAGTATTAGAAGCGATATTGGAATAATCCACGAAAGTATTCCTCCCCAGAAATCGGATTGTTCTCTGTATGTGGGTTCTATGCGATTTTCTAACGGAATGTTTTCCTGCGCTTCGCTAAATTTCACGTCTGGTTTCCATTCTTTATCAATATTAAAGTATAACTGAGGCGCAGCGATTCTGCTTTGTCCCGATTTTTCCTTATAATCGTCTATTCCTTTCTGATTCAGGTAAATATCGACTCTGTTGCGATTTGTAATAACTTCGGCTTTTTCTACGTGAGATTTTGTAAGCATTTCGCGAACTTCGCGCCATTGAGTTTCTTTCGAGCTTGCGCTGTCCGAAAAAAGGTAAAATGCCATCAGTACGGCAAAAGTTATGATCCATCCCCAATAGGGATTGAAATTTTTTAATTTTTTATTTTTTGTTTCACTCATAATAACATATTTCTATTCAACATATTGTATTAATTCGGCATCTGCCCATAATTCTTCAAGTCTGTAAAAATTGCGCTGTTCTGTTTGAAAAATATGAATTACAACATCTCCGTAATCCAAAATAATCCAAAAAGCGTTTTCAATACCATTACGTCTCCATACTTTTTCGTTAAGTTTTTCTAGAACTCTATCTTCTATATTATCCGAAATTGCAGATACCTGCGTATGCGAATCGGCGTTGCATATAACGAAATATTTGCAAATAGAATTTTTCAATTCAGAAAGATTAAGACTAATGATATTTTGAGCCTTTTTTTCCTGCATCGCATCAACGGCAACATTCAACAGTTCTGTTGTGTTATCTGCATTTTTAGATTTTTTAATGACTTTTTTTCCCATTTAATAAATTAAAATTTTGCACAAAAGTAAGATATTTTTTTTTGACTGCATTACAAATATGTTTTTTAATGCATAAAACGGCATAAAAATCGAATCAGGTTAATTCTTTTTATTGATGATGCGTTTGATTTATTTTCGACTACAACGGAAAGTATTGATAGCGCTCAAAATACTTGTAAAAGCAACAAACTCAAACAGAAAAAAGCATGAATAATGATAAAAAACGAGTGTTTTACCCAAAAACGAAGTTAAAAATCGTGAGGTAGAACGCATAATATTTGTTATTCCTAATAAAACTTTAATTTTATTCTCCACGATAGATTATAAAATATTTTACAGGTTTCAAAGACCTGTTAAACCAGCTTATTATCTTTTGTGTCTAAAATTTTGCTTGTTAAGGAGAATCTATTTTGCCTGTAAACGAATTTGTTGTATGTTTTTTCTAATGAAAAAGCAGCGGTAAATTTTACTTTATCGCTGTTTTTTCTGATTACATTTTATAGAAATTACTCTATTATGAACTCTATTCTACGATTTTTCTTGCGATTTTCGCTTGATGTGTTTGGAACCAGCGGTTGAGTTTCACCTTTACTATCAATAGAAATCCGATTTTGGGAAATTCCTTTCTCAATCAGATAATTCATTACTGTTTTTGAGCGTTTTAGTCCTTTCTTCAAATTAATGTTTTTATAACCTATTTCGCAAGTATGACCAATTATAAAAACTTTTATATCGGAATATCGGTTAAGAACATCAGCAATAGTATCAAGTTCCGTTTTTTGATTCTGAGACAGTACCGTTTCGTCAAGAGAATAACCGTCAATTTTTGCAGTTTCAATTTTTTTAATTGCATTTCTGCGTTCTTCGGCTACTTTTTCTTCATATTGCTGTCTTTGTATCTCGGCTTGATGTTTCGCTTCTTCTGTTTTAATTTTGGCTTCAACATCGTTTGTTGTGGTATAATAATTATCAGCCAAAACTTTTTCAACGGCTTTCGAAACTTCTTGGTAATTATCAAAGCCTAAACCACGCAACCATTCTGCTTTTTCTGCTTCGGTTAAATATGTTGACCGTTGAATACCAATTATGGTTGCTGCAACTTCATCAGCTACCCAACTTTCATAACCTTGAGCCACCAATTTCTGTTTAATTGGTAACAATTCTTGCAAATGCTGTCTCTGTTTTTCTTTGCCGTATAATACTGCATTATGAATAACATCTTCCCTTTCTTGATTTCTTCTGTTCGATGCCTCCTGCAACCTTTGTTTATTTACGGGAGTATTGGTCTTGCGTGCTTCATCTACTATGTCCCGTTGCCTACTGAGATAGTTAAAATCGGCATCTTTCAAATTTTTCATTCGATTCATAAGTTCTTGCTGACCTGTAACTTCTCCCATTCCATCAAGTGCATAGTCAAGAACGATACTTTGCTTATCGTATTTATTCAGAGTACCATCTCGCCAACTCATACCAATATCGGAGGCTTGTCGATTAAAACCTAAACCTTCTGCAATATCTCCAACTGCCTGTTTTGCATCCTGTTCTGACATCCCTCCTTGTACTGCTGCTTGCTGAATTATTGCAGAACCTAAAGCAGTACCTATACTGTTGATAAAATTTGCACCAGTACCGCAAGACAACATTCCAAATAATAAACAAGGAATAGACACTATAATACTTACATTTTTTTTCATACATCAAAAATTTAAGGAAGTTTAACATCATATAATTTATGGAATACATTAGCAACAGAATCAGAAACCAAAACCATAGTTTCATCTTTTTGATATATTCCACTATATTTTACGGTATCTTTTTTTAAAGTAACTGCCGTTACATATAGATTGGCTGTTTTTTCCGGGTTACCCGAAATAGAATATGTGCCTTTTGCCCATTTAAACGGTTTTACAACAATAGCAGTATCTACTTTAACAGAACTGTAAATATCAACAGTATTGTCGGAAGTAAAATACAAACTTGTTACAACCGTACCTTTTACACCGTCTTTTTCAGATGGCGAAAGGTTAAACCAAATAGTCTTGTTTATTGAATAATTGCGGCTTGCGCAACTGCTCAACAGGATAAGCCCTAAAACAATGATAATTTGTAACTTTTTCATACGTTATTTTTTTTCTCCAAAATAATCACAAACATCATCATAAATATTATTCGCAACAGCACCAACAAATGGGCTCAGCCACGGCTGTCCATAAGCAGTTAATGCGGCTGTTATTCCATACGCTAATCCTGTTTTCACAAGTCCTTTGGTGTATTTGTTTCCACATAGAATGTCATAAACAACACTACCGTCTTTTTTCTTTTTTTGTTCGACACTGAGGTTGATACATTGTTTGGTGTTGTCATTCTCAATGCCAAAAGAACTACCATAACTAACAAGATAAATTCCATCTGCAATTTTTGTTCTTTGTTGTGCAGATACAGAATTGGAAATTCCGAAAAAGCCAACTAAGGCGACTAAAATTATTAAAATCTTTTTCATATAAATTTGAGTTTAACGTCCGCATCCTTATTGCAGACAAAAAATTAATTTTTTCTTTTTCTACTCTTTTCGATTTTCGATACTCGTTTCGCTCTTTTGTTTAAGATGGTTTTGCAGAAATAATCGTTACCATCGATTGTCCTGTTCAAATTCAACTTGAAATACGCACATAAAAAAAGCGCGGACAAACTCTTAATTATCTGCATTTCGAGGTTCTCGACTACCTAAATCCAACAAATCTTAAAATTGAGTAAAGCCCACGCCGGAAATGGCGTGAGCGTCATCGCTTTACTCTGTTGGATTTTTGAAATTGTCGAGATTTCGAAATACAAGAAGTATCAGCTAAACGCTTTTTCCAATAAACTTTATAATGTGCGTACTATTCGCTCTGTTATTTCATCCATAAGCATACAATATTTTACATTATCAGTCGCAAAGTTATAACATTATTTTACAATAATGAAATTTTTTTTATAAAATTTTCATTTCATACCAAATTTAGTCTTACAGGCAAAAACAAAATTTCTATCTTGCAGCCGTAAATTTTATCAGGAATGAAAATTATTTGTACGAGGAGAAAATTTACGACTGTCTAAAAAGAAAAATTAAGACATCTAACTTGCGGCATCTGCCTGCTTTCTCAATTCAACAAATAAACAACTTCAACGAATAAGCAAATCAACAAAAATTTACTAATTTTGCGTAAATAAAACTGCATTATGTACAAATTTTTTCGTTTAATATTGTTTATGTTTAATCCCGAAAGGATTCATAATCTTACTGTTAAGTTATTGAAATTAACTAAATATATTCCATTTTTCAATTCGTTGCTGCGGTTGAATTATGCTGTAAAATCGCCACTTCTTGAACGTAAAGTATTGGGACTTAAATTCAAAAATCCTGTTGGCATTGCTGCCGGATTCGATAAAAATGCGGAAGTTTACAACGAATTATCGGATTTGGGTTTCGGATTTGTAGAAATAGGAACGGTAACACGAAAACCTCAAAAAGGTAATGCAAAACCGCGCTTATTCAGGCTTTTCAAAGATAAGGCATTGGTAAACCGTATGGGATTTAATAATGATGGAGTTGACAAAGTTTTTGAAAATATACGGAAAAAACGCCGTCAGAGATTGATTATCGGCGGAAATATTGGCAAAAATACGGATATTGACAACGAAAATGCGCCAATCGAATATGAAAAAACATTGGCGCGATTATATAATTATGCTGATTATTTTGTGATTAATATAAGTTGTCCGAATGTTGAAAATCTGCAAAGTTTGCAAACAGCCGAATCTCTTGAAAAACTACTTGGACAGCTTGCCGAATTTCGCAGATACAGAGATATTTATAAACCAATGCTTATAAAAATTTCACCCGATTTAAGTTTTGAACAGATTGATGAAATAATTAACGTCATACGCACAATAGGCATTGATGGAATTGTGGCGACAAATACAACTACATCTCGTAATGACTTGAAAACAAGCGCAAAAGAAATACAACGAATAGGTAATGGAGGTTTGAGCGGCTCTCCGCTTACAAAGCGCTCGCTTGAAATTATTTCGTATATTAATAAAAAAACCGATGGCGATTTGCCAATTATCGGCGCAGGTGGAATTATGACCGAAGATGATGCAATAAACATGCTGAATGCAGGCGCTCGACTTGTGCAAATTTATACAGGTTTTATTTATAATGGACCAAAATTCGCAAAACGAATAAATAAACGAATATTGAAAGAATATCATGCAAGTGCGCAAGAATAGAACCTCGTTTTACGATGAAACAATATCTGAATTTATTTATATCATTTTTTAAAATAGGAACATTCACGCTTGGCGGCGGATACGTTATGATTCCATTGATTGAGAAAGAGATTGTAGGCAAACGAAAATGGATAAACGATGACGAATTTACCGAAATGCTTACGCTTGCACAGTCGGCGCCGGGCGCTATTGCGATAAATACTGCAGTATTCGTTGGATACAAAATAAAAGGTATTAAAGGTATGATTGCAACTGTTTTGGGAACAGTAATACCTTCATTTACAATAATTTTGCTTATAGCAGTGTTTTTTACCGAATTTGAAAACAATGAAACAATAGAACGTATTTTTTGTGGAATACGTCCTGCTGTTGTCGCTTTGATTGCTGTACCTGTGATAAATATACTTAAAGATAATAATTTTGAAATCCATATAATTGCTGTTGCTGCGGCTGCGGCTATTGCCGTATGGCTTTTGGGAGTTTCGCCTGTTGTTGTGATAACGGTTGCCGGATTATGTGCAATTTTGTATAATACTTTTATTTCAAAACAATGTTAAGCATTTTAATTCAATTATTTATAACATTTTTCAAAATCGGACTGTTCGGTTTTGGAGGCGGTTATGCAATGCTGTCGATGATTCAGTACGAAGTGGTTGAGGCACATCAATGGCTTACAGTAAAAGAATTTACGGATATTGTTGCCATTTCTCAATCGACTCCGGGTCCAATTGCAATAAACAGTGCAACTTACATAGGATATACGGCTGCAGGAGGAAGCGTTTTAGGTTCGATAGTTGCAACATTTGCAGTATGCTTGCCTTCGGTCATTATCATGCTGATTGTGTGCAAATTTTTTCTTGCTTTCAGGAAAAATAAATATCTTTCTGCTGCTCTTAAAGGAATGATGCCTGCTGCCGTCGGGCTTATTGCTGCTGCCGCATTGATGCTGATGAACAGTCATAATTTTGTCGATTATAAAAGCATTATAATTTGCATAGCGGCTTTTGTTTCGGCTTATTTTTTCAAAACAGGAATTATCAAGATAATAGTATTTGCAGGTGTTTTGGGTTATTTTTTGTTTTAGAAAAAGCGAATGGTTGTCTAATTAGTTGCTTCTTAAAAAGCAAAAACAAAGTCTCAGAAGCAGTACAATGTTTGCTTTTTGATGGTTAAAAACATGAAAAATGATTTTTTTTGCAGCATAAACACTTCAATATCATGCAAATAAAATAATGCCATATTTTTGTCGGTTTATAGTCTTAAAATCTATTTCCTTTAAACAAATATTGTACCGATAATAACTTTTTCTGCTTTTGTCATTTTTTTCTCTTTTTTGTGTCAACATAGAGCAGGACACGACATAGCGCGAAATATCAACAACTTTTTTAATGTGATTAATTGTTAAAATTCAATTACTAATTGCAGTTTAAAATGAAAAATTATAAATTTGCACTTACAAATTAATGTATTAAACAAATCGAAAACATGAAAAAAATAACTTTAATATTTACGTTTGCGTTGATTATATTTAATCTGAACGCACAGGGAAAAAAGAAATATCGTATTGCCTGTATGGGTTTTTATAATGTTGAAAATCTTTTTGATATTTATCACGATGAAGGCAAAAACGACTATGAATTTCTACCCGACGGCGCTAACCAGTGGACAGAAGAACGCTATCGGAAAAAATTGGAAAACATATCCGAAGTTATATCAAAACTTGGTGTGAAAACAGTTCCAAACGGCGCTGCTGTTGTAGGATTAAGCGAAATCGAAAATCGGCGCGTTCTCGAAGATTTGGTTGCAATGCCGCTGATAAAAGACAGAAATTATCAAATCGTACATCACGAAGGACCCGATGCACGCGGCGTTGATGTAGCATTAATTTATCAACCAGCAATATTCAAACTTGTATCGAGCCGTTCGGTTCGTTTGACCATTCCCCGTGAAACAGGATTTTTTACGCGCGATCAACTTCTCGTTTCGGGAACTGTCGATGACGAAATGGTTCATATCATCGTAAATCACTGGCCATCGCGCAGTAGCGGCGAAAAACGCACAAGTCCTTTACGTTGCGCCGCCGCCGACCTTACGCGCAGCATTGTTGATTCCATACTGCAAATTGATTCTGATGCAAAAATCATTGTTATGGGCGATCTTAACGACGATCCTGTAAACGAAAGTATAATCAAGCATTTAGGCGCCAAAGGAAAACAGGAAAATCTGGAAAAAGGCGACATGTTCAATCCAATGCATAAAATGTATAAAGATGGCGTAGGTTCGCTTGCTTACAGAGATGCATGGAGTTTGTTCGATAACATTATTGTAAGTCAGGGATTGCTTGGAGATGATAAAACTACTTTCAAATTTTATCAGGCAAAAGTATTTAATGAAAATTTTTTAGTACAGCAATCAGGCGCTTTCAAAGGTTATCCATGGCGCACTTATGCAGGAGGCACTTATCAGGGCGGATATGCCGACCATTTTCCTGTATATATTTATATGATAAAAGAAACGAAGTAGATTTGAACAGAATTCTAATATATAATGTAATATTTTAAATATTTCGTAAGAAAATATACTTTGCTCGGCGTAAAAATGTGAAATTAAAAATGAAAAAAAACTGGATTGGCTACGCCGATCTTCGGTTGCTTCGCTCCTCACAATGACGACAAGGATTAGAGCGTCATTGCGAAGGCGTTAGCCTGAAGCAATCCAGAATATTGATAATTCACAAAATTAGACCACATAAAGTATTAATAAACAAGTAAAAGCGTATTGATGCAAAAAATCATAATTACAGTATGCATGTTGGCTGTCTTTGCTTCGTGTGCTACATCGCATAAAATCGGATATGTCAATAAAATTCCAAAACGACACAAAAATGCAATGTCGGGAAACGAATTTGCCGAAAAAGCAAAAAAACTTAATGCCGAACAGCGCGAAGAATTAATTATGCACGAAATTTGTTCAGGAAATTTTCCCGATTTTATGCGAAAACCTGTTACAGTAAAAACCACAGCAATCGTTGACGGTAAACGCATCAAGGCAAAATATCTTGTGATGCCCGATTATTTGATGATAGGCAGTAATGACGATTTCATAAGAATCCCAATGCAGCCTGAAACTGCTCAGAAAATTGCGGATAAATTCGGTTTTTTCCTTTCTACGCCCAAAATCTGCGATGATATATACAGAGCCGCAAAAGTGAAATTAGAACCACAACCGTTGACTGTTGCACGCGACAGTTTTAACACCTTTGTCGAACATAACAAAATTATCGAAAATCAACGACAGCAGCGCAAAGGGCTGATTGCAGGAATAAAAAAGGATGTTGTCGTTACAAGCGCAGTATTACGAAATGCAAAAAAGCACAGAGTTGCAATTTACGGATGGCATAAACTTGATGGCAAAGCTATTCAGCCTGTTTATACCGGACATGTCAATTGGTATGTCGATTACAGCCATGGAATAAGGCTTGTTTATCAAACAATATTGATTGACGGAAAACCTGTAAACTATTGTGATATATTGAACGACTGTAAATTGAATGTATTGATAAGCAACGATACGGATTGCTGCTGTTTTAAATATCCTGCTGAATAAATGGTATTGCTCTGTATTCCATAATTATATTAATAACTGACAATTAATAACCAAGAGCGTCATTGCGATGAACGCAGCGACGAAGCAACCGAAGCTCGGTGCAGCTCAACGATTTAATCCAGAATATTGATAATTCATAAAATTATACCGAACGAAGTATTGATAAATCAGGTATAAACGAGGTTTGTTTGTCCTCAAAATACACATGAAAAATGGAATGCAATTATTTTTCAGATCAAATCAACATTTGTTACAGCCCACCTGTTAGGTTCGAGAATGCTGGCTGTCCCGTCAGGGACAGAATATTGGTAGAAAAAGAATCGCTCTTGGCATTTCGCGCGAGTTACCGACAGTGTTTCAAGTCAGCGACAATGCTTCGCGCGAAAATATCAGCGGTGATTATGTTTCTACCAACCTACGGGACATTTTCATTGACAACTATCTATCTAATGATTTATAAGAAGTTTTTAACCTGACAGGTTTTAAAAACCTGTCAGGCTTTATGAAGCTTGCTGTCCCGTCAGGGACAGAATATTTTCAAAGCAAAGGAGCGAATTAATCTTTCAGACAAAAAACATCTGCATCATTCAAAAACGGAAATTCGGCACGTTCGGCAAACAGTTTCGATAATGATATTTCGCAAAAAGTTAAACATTCGACATCGGGAGCGCTTTGTGCAAGCGTTTCGCCAAATTGATTTACAACTTTCGACTCGCCTGAATAATCGCCTGTTCTGTCGCTGCCAATACGATTTACTGTTGCCACATAGCATTGATTTTCCATAGCGCGGGCAACAGGCAAAATGTTCCAAACTTTTTGACGCGCATTAGGCCACGAAGCCATATAAATAAGCAAATCGTAATTGTGAACATTACGACTCCACACAGGAAAACGCAAATCATAACAAATAAGCGGACATATTTTCCAACCCAAATATTCTATTGTAAGCCGTGATTTTCCTGCTGTAAATCTGTTGTTTTCGCCTCCGTAACTGAACAAATGACGCTTGTCGTAATATTCGTATTTGCCATCGGGATAAACAAAAAACGCCCGATTGTAATATTTTCCGCTGTCGGCTGTCATTACGCTGGCAACAATTGCCGAATCAAGCGTTTTTGCTTTATTGCGCAACCATGTTACCGCTTTACCGCTTACTGGTTCGGCAAACAGTTCGGGTTTCATCGAAAAGCCTGTTGAAAACATTTCTGTAAGAATAATTATATCGGCTTTTTGAGTACACGAATTTAGCAAATTGTCAATTTTATGAAGATTAGCATCAATATCGCCCAAAACGACATCGTGCTGAACAAGCAATATTTTAAGCGCATCGACAGTTGACGGTTGACCGTTTATTGTGTCAGAGTTCATATTTACATTATTAAATATTCATATAAATCAATAATTTACAATTCAAATAAAGCATTTCCTTACAGTTGTGATTTTATAAATTAATTCTCAACTTTAAATCGGCGCCGAATCTTACTTGTTGATTTCGTCCAAAATTTCCTGAATTACAGGCTGACAGCCACCGCAACCTGTTCCTGCTTCTGTTGCTCTTCCTACTTCTTCAACTGTTTTGAGATTTAACTCTGTTATTGCTTTGATAATTTCACCGCGCGTAACATCCATGCAGTGACAAATGGTTTCGTTATTTTCCATGATAAAAATCGTTTTTTAATTTTACACGACAAAGTTACTAAAAAAAATCAAATCATTCGCATTTCAGTTGATAGATTGTATTTATCAGGTCATTCGACATGAATATGATATTTATCGGGATTATTAAACTGGCATAGATTTAACAAAATCATATCAGTGAAAATCAACAGTTTAAAATTATTATGTGTAAGACATCTAATCAGACGGTTGATGTGTTAAGAAAGTGTTCATCTTAATACTCTTTGTGTTTGTAAAACAATAAAAATTAAATTACACTGCAAAGTTAATTTTTTATTGTGAATCTTATTTATTTTAGAAAATTATAATAGTCTATTTTTATTTTCTATTATGTTCATTTACCAGTTCTAAATAATCTTTAACAAAATAAACCCAATTGTCCAATCTGTCGAATAATTGTTGTGTTGCAGAAAACGGAATTATAACATCAGGGGCAATCCCAATGTTGTCTATGGGATTTTCAGGTAATCTTTTTGAACGTGTCATGGGACAAAATAATTGATAGTTATTTGATGGAAGCGGATTTGGAGTGAGATTGGAATAATCCAAAACTCCTGCCGTATTGCAATTACCAAACAAAATAACCTTATCGCTTTCTTTGGCAGTCAATAGAAACTGTTCGGCAGACGAGGCATTTCCCTCATTAATTATAATCCCAATATTTCGCGGCATAGAATAAACACTGTCTCTTACAACCATCTCATTTTCTCGCATCTGATATGGATGAGTAACAAAGCCTCCTACGTTTTTTTTCATGGCTTCGACTAATGCCTGTACCCTTTTCATACCGTCTTCTCCATCGCGAATTTCTCCTTTTTTTATTGCTTCCTCAAAAAGTGCAATATTCCCTTTTGTCGCATACCATTCTACGCCTTTTGATTCGTATGGTTTCGTATAAATCAATTTTGCAAGTTCCTGATAATAATTATCTTGACCACCTCCATTATACCTAATGTCTATTATCAAATTCGGTCGTTTCATAATTTCATCCCAATGTTGAATTACATAATCATTGCTCGTATTGCTGTAAAAATTGGGGACTCTCATGTAAAATGTACTGTCACTCAAATACATTGCCACAGGATAAGTATTTCTTCCATTGGGATATACAGGTATATATGAATATAAAATTGCTTTGTCCAAAATATCGGCGTCGGATTTGCGTACAAATCGCGTATCATCATGAATCTCTATAATTTTTCCGTTTAAATGTAAAGATGCTTTTGTATTATAGTTTTTTCTATTTTTAACTAACGAAAAATTTATAACATCAAAAACTGTGTCATTAACAGGAATAAACTCGTATGCAATCTGTCCGCTTTTCCATCCTTCACTATTTATAACAACGCCGGCATATTTTTCCCCATCCTTGGTAACAGCAAACGTTTCTCTATATCCTTCCCAAACGCCTTCTATTCCTTTTGCATTTGTTGTTACTTGTCGTAAGCTGTCAGTATTGACATACAAATTTTTTCCGTATGTTGAAATATCCATGATTTCGGGTTGTTGATTATTTTCTTTCCATATGCGATTAACACGAAGATGGTGATCTTTGAAAAAATCGGTATATTCATTCAAATAATACCCACAACTGTCAGGACTATTTGTGATTTTTTTTCTGATTTCTTTTTCTAAAACTGCGAGTTGATCTCGCTTTACATTTGTTACTTTATCATTATATCCCGGATAATCCACTTTGATTTTTTCTACTAAAAAATCAAAGTCTTTCAAACAATCTGTCGTTTGAGCCAGAGTAAACTTGCTGAAAATAACCGTAATAAGTACGATTAATATTGTTTTTGCTTTCATGTTTTTTCTTCTTTTTTAAGATTATTTTTAATCAAATCGTTTATTGCCTTTTGCTAATATGTCTTCTTTTATTTTATCTATTATTTTCTCTTTCGTTAATTCATCTACAAATATATCATACCAACCATATTTACTGTTAGTAATGTAGGCACGCCTTTTCAATTCTTCAATAAAACCATCAGTAAATAATTCAAACAAAGTGTAATCATATTCTTCATTTTCCAACGGAGAAAGGAAAATATATCCATCATAAAAATCTTCATAATTGCCACATTCAGCTTCGAATCGTACATTTTGTACAGCATCAAAAGACTCTTTGCCAAACGGGCTGTCAAAAATATCAAAAGCAACAGGAATATTTCCATTTCTTTCGAAAATGTAATCGAAAAAACCATATCGTATTTTGCCACAAAAATTTGAATTATCACTTATCATGGTATGTGTCATTATCGAAAAAATATCGTTTCGAGAAAATTTTTGTGCAAGTAATGTTCCTGCTTTTACGGGAAAATCCGGTGAGGATTTACGAGCATGATTCATTCCGACAATAAATAAGCAATTTCGATTATCTATTTTTGTTCTTATTGTTTTTTCTACTATATCTGCCATTATGTTATCTCTGTCTTTCATTTTATTATGTATGTAATACTCGTAATCATCATTTGTTGTTATTGAATCCCATGGTATTTGAAAATCTACAGCAACGATTTTTATTTTGTTTTGTAAATTTTTGTTTATTCGCCAAATGGTTTCAATAAATTCGTACATTCCTTTATCTTGCCAACCATATATTTGTTCCATTCCAAGAATTTCCAAAATCAATCGATTGTTTAGTGTGTCGCTTTCAAGAAATTCATCAAATCGTTTTTGAGTATGATACGGCAGTTCCATAAAAACAGTTCCGCAAGTTTCCGCAAATTTTGTATTTTGAACTAAATTTTTTAAAAAATCCCACGATACTTTTCTGCGATGAGTCTCTCCATAGCCAACAAGTTTATATTCTGACAGTTTATTTAATAAATATTCTTGCGGATTTTTGCCGTAAGCATGTAAATATTTTTCAAAAGACAGAGTATCCGTAGAAACTTTTGTTTGTTGGTAATATTTACGCAAAGATGGCAAAAATATTGATATTGATTTTTCTATAACATGTTTGTGGGCATCGCCTAATTTTGAACTGAAACAAATATCTTCTCCAGTGAATTTCCACTGTCCATTTTCAAGAACCGAACAGCCAATAATTAGCCATTTATTTTCAGTTTCTTTTCGTATGGCAAAACCGAGAGAATCGTTATAAATTATAACATCTTCGATAGTTGAATTTAAAAGATTTTCGGCATATTTTGTAGATGCGGGTTCTGTATCTTTTTTTAAACTGCATGGTATCATTTCTGAAAATGAATCATTATATTTTCCCGAAATCCAAAATTGAATACTTGCAATATAACTATTTAATGGTGAATAAAAATGACTGTCGTATAAAATTTCTTTTACCTGTTTATTTACAGAAATTATTTTGAGATTTGATATTGATTCCTGTGTAAATAACAAATTAATAGTTGTCAATAAAAAAGCAAATGTTAGAAAAAATTTCTTCATAATATCTTTATATTGGTTGTAATTCATTAATAAACTTTGGCGCTTTAGCGCATCTTGGGTCAGGATAATCAATATTCTTTATTCCATAAGCTTTAACTATATCAAGTACACATCTGTTATTGTATGAAATACAGTCATCAAACAGCTTACATGATTTGCATATAGTTTCATCTCGAAAGGCATCTTTATTGAGATTTGCTAATTTTAAAGCCATGGGCGAGTTCCAAACCTCTTCAATAGTCTGTGTTGTCAAATCTCCTATAATAAAGTATGGTTCCCAGTATAATTGTTCACATATTGTTACTTTTCCGTCAGGAAGTATAACCATATTACAATAATTTGCAGAACATCTTCCACCAGGAAATCCTTTGCTACCCATAGTACTTGTAAAATATCTATCAGTACCAGATGAATCCCATGATATGTTTATTTTTGCATTTGGTTTGATGGTGTTAATATATTTATCTATTTCTGTAATAGTATATCTGTTTACATTAATTGCATCAAAATCTCCGCGACTGTATAAAGATCTAAAAACAATTCGTACTTCCCATCTACGCATATTTTTCAAATCTTTAATAAAATCATAAATTTTTTCTAAATTTTCAATAGAATTATTTAGTTTTGTAATTACAGTTGCAATTTGATATGTAATATTATGTTTTTCGAGCAATTTTATACTATGTGATATTTTTTCTGCATATCCGCTTTTAACACCTAAAACTTCTTGCAAATTAGAATCAAAGAGAGAATCTAAAGATATTTGAATTGCTAAGTTGTATGTTTTTATTTTAAGAATTTGTTCTTCACCTAATGGTATTTTTGTAGATATCAATCCTGGATTATAATCATATTCAATAAGAATATTCATAATTTCTTCCCAATTTTTATGTAAAAAAAATTCACCGCCGCTAATAGTGATATTATTGATTCCTGCAATTTTTGCATTTCGTACAATTTCTTTGATTTTTTCAACAGACAGTAAATTATGTTTATATTTTCTATCAGCATAACAGTATGCACAATTTGTGAAACAATTTGTATTAACTACAAACAATAAATTTAATGGTGCTAAATAAATACGTTCTTGTTTTAAATCTATTTCAGAAAACGCAAATTGTTCTGGAGTATAATGTAATATTTTTGAATTTAATTCACTTTCTTTTATTATAATATTTTTAGGAAATATTGATATGGTTGAGCCATATTTATTAATTATTGTTTTGGCATTGTTAATTAATGGTTCAATCATTTCTTCAACTTTCTGTTTTTTTATATCCAAGAAATAAGATAATTCATCATATAGTTTGTTCGTAGAAATTGGTTCAGAAAGAAAAGAAAATATCATCGCATAAATTGGGTGAACTTTAGATATCCACATGTTTTCAACCAATACTTTAGCATTTTCATTTTCTTTAGATAAAATGTAAGTTCTTTTTTGGTCATGTCTAAGATGATAATAGTGATTGAATACTATTTTTTCTTGGATTTTTTTTGTTTTATTCATAATCTGATATCTAATAAAAATATTTTTATTTATATTTCGTTTATATTATATGGCTTTTCAAAAACTGCTCCCAAAGTTAATAATAAAAAAGACTTTGGGAAACAGTATTTATAGATTTAGATTATCTATTCAAGACGAACTAAACCAGTAGCAGGGCCTACTCCACTTGTACAAACACAACTTTTGCATATTTGACTATTTTCATGATTACAATATGCAGGATTTAATCTTGTTGAGCAAATATCACTATCACACCCATATTCTAATTTGACAGTTCCAGTATCCTCAAATCCTCCTTTAAGGGTATTCAACGCGTCTTCTTTCATAGTCTCACCAACTATATTTTGTAATTTTTTTCTCATATCTATATTCTATTTTTATTTTCCCTACTCATAAGGCTTTTCGGTTACGCCCCAAAATGTTTATACAGTTTTTGGCATCTGTCCGAAATTTATTTATACAGAATTTCAGAAACTGCATCGGCTATTCTTTATAGTTTAATTTCGCCGAAACCAAACAAACATTTGCCCGTTCAGTCTTTTTCACTATCTTTGCATGCCGTTTTTGGTTTTAGTTAGTAATGCAACCCGGTGAAAGGTTTTGTTAATTAATATCAAGTACGGCTTTTTTATGCTTGCAGGGCTAAAAAATCCGCTTATATTATGTTTAGTAAAATTTTGTGTGATCTTTAAAGTTATCATAATTTCGCGTTTATCTATTTTGCCACAAATTTAATAATTTTATTTTAATCACTTTAATCTTTATTTCATTTTTTTCATAATAATAAAATATTTTTTAATAAATGTTACCTTTAAGGCGTAACAATTTTCCCGTTTGCAATTCTTTTCGTCGCGCACCGAGAAAAATTACAGCGGCAAAGATAAGGCGTTATTTATTATGCAGTTATTAGAATATGAATAATTTTAATTCAAAAACAAATAAAATGTACAAAATAAAATTTAACTTTGCAGAAAAAATTATTTCAATATGGATATTGGTACTAAAATACGAAAATTAAGAGAGGCAAAAATGCTGTCGCAAAATGATTTGGCTTTAAAGTTGGGCATTTCTCAAACCACACTTCACAATATAGAAATCGGCGCATCTCAAAAAATTGATTTCTTGCTCATGGACAAAATAAGCCGTATTTTTGACAAAAACCTTGAATATTTTCTGGAAGACCGCACAGTTAATAATCATGTAAAAGAAAACAAGGGACAAATCAGTTGCGAGAATTTTACCATAAACAACAATTATCCCGAATTTCTTTTAGAAGAACTGAAAAAACTTCTCGCAGCCAAGGATGAACAGATTGCGATGCTGAAAGCGATGCTGGAAAGAAAGTAAAGAGTAATACTGTCAAAATTGCAACAGCAAATCATTCGCATTTCAGTTGATAGATTGTATTTATCAGGTCATTCGACATGAATATTGTGTTGCCTGCAACCAAAGCGTTTGCACCGAGTTCGTAAAGTCTGTGCGCATTGGTTAAATCTATTCCACCGTCAACTTCGATTATTGCATTTGCATTTTTTTGTTGCAAAAGTTCTTTTGTCTGCGCCACTTTGCTATATGTGTTAGGTATAAATTTCTGTCCGCTGAATCCGGGATTTACCGACATTATCAAAATCAAATCCGACTCGGCGACAATTTCCGAAAGCAGACTTACGGGAGTATGCGGATTTATTGCAACACCTGCTTTCATTCCGCACGAGCGGATTTTTTGCAAAGTTCGATGCAAATGCGTACATGCTTCGTAATGTACTGTCAGATATTCTATTCCTTCTTCGGCAAATCGTTCGATATAATTGTCGGGATTTACAATCATCAAATGTGCATCGAGAGTTTTTTTTGCGTGTTTTTTGATATGTTTAATCACAGGAAATCCAAACGAGATGTTGGGAACAAATACTCCGTCCATTATATCAAGATGAATCCATTCGGCTTGGCTATTGTTGATTTTTTCTATTTCGGCGCCAAGGTTTGCAAAGTCGGCTGCCAGTATCGAAGGCGATATTATGTGTTTCATATCGTTAATTGTTATCGTGTTTACAAAATTTTCGTATTATTGCGTATGCATCTTCAATTCCAAGTTCGCCCGATTTGCTTATATCCATACAGCCTTTTTCGGTGTCTTTGAGATAGATAAGAACGAGTCCGCGATTAAAATACGCTTCGGAAAAATACGGATACAGTTCTATCGCTTTGGTATAATCGTTTATTGCTTCGGGCATTTGTTGCGACAGACAGTTGAGATTGCCTCTGTTGTAATAAGCATAGGCAAAGTCGGGCATAAGTTTCAACACTTTATTGAGATCGTTTATTGCATCGCTGTAATTCAGAATTTTTATTTCCTGTTTTGTTTTTGCTCTGCCTATTCCGCTGTTGTCGAGAACGATAGTTTGAATACTGTTGTCGATTGACGAAACAAAATCTGTCATTTCGCTATTTATTGCACTGCGATTGAAATAGAGGAAAGGATTTAAATGGTCAAATTCAATAGCCTGCGTGTAATAATTCATTGCGCTTGTATATTGCTGCAACTGTCCCTGCAATATGGCTTTATTAAAATACAGCATCGAATTTTCTTTGTTCGAGATGGCAATATGTCCGTTCACCGTTGAGTCGAGTTTGATAATTTCATTTGTTTTCAGTTTTGTTTCGGCATTGCCCATGTTTATTGCAAACAATTCGCTCGCTTTTTCTATAAATTCATCGAGTTTGGGGTAAAAATACTGCTTGTTCAGCGGCAATTTGCTTGTATGAGCGCCGACTGAGAATTTAAATAAAGGTTTTATCGTTATGTCAACTCTTCGGCTTGTAAGCAAATCCTGAGCGAAATTTTTCTTTGAGAAATCGGCATCGAGAGCAAGCAGTTTGTTATACTGTTTGCTTGTGTCGGCAAAATCGTCAATATAAGTGCTGTCGGCAAATTTTACGCGAAATTCTTTTATTTTTTGTTGAGCCGTTTCGTAATCTTTTTTTGCTTCGGCAAGTTGTCCGATTTGTGTTTTCAAATACGAACGGTTTATATAAGCGTTTGCAAAATCGGGATAAAGTTCGATAGCCTTGCCCAAATCTTCTATTGCTTCGTAATTGCGGTTCAGTTCCGAAAGAACAAAGGCTCTGTTGTAAAAAACAAGCACGTTGTTTGGATTAAACGAAATTACTTTGCTGTAATCATCCAAAGCATTATCCAAATCTCCTGTTTCTGAACGTATCAAAGCGCGATTGTAGTATGTAAGCGAATTGTCGGGATCGATTTCCAAAACTTTGTTCAAGTCGTTAAGAGATTCCTGAATTTGTTTGTTTTCGTAATACAAAAGCGCTCTACTGAAATAACTTAAAGTATTTGTAGAATCCAACTGTATTGATTTGTTTAAATCGGCAAGGGCTTTTTCGTTTTCGTTTTTCATTGCATAAACCCGAGCGCGGCGCGTATAAACATCCGAATCGAAAGGATTTAGAAGAATTGCCTGATTGTAGTCGTCGAGAGCGCGAACAGTGTCTTTTTGCAATAAATAACAAGTGCCGCGATTTATGTAAGTATAATATTCCTTAGGCTCGTAGCGAATATATTTGTTGAAATCTTCGATTGCCTTTTGAAATTGCTGTTGCAAAAAAAACGTTATTCCGCGCGAATAATATAATCCCGAAAAATTGGGACGCAACTGAATTGCCTGTTCCAAATCGAGCAGCGCCTTGTCGTACTGTCCAACCTGTCCGTACGATATTGCACGATAATGATAGGCTTGCGTAAACACAGGATTCAGTTCTATTGCTTTTGAAAAATCCATTTGCGAACCATAAAAATCGCCAAGATTGTATTTTGCTATTCCGCGAAAAAATAACGCTTCGTACAGCGTGGTATCGGCTTTGATTAGGGTATTGAATGTTTCAATCGCCATCGCATATTTGCTGTCAATCAACTGTTGCCGACCGCGGAAAAAAAACTGTTCTTTGTCATATTGAGCATTTAAATTGCCAATAATCAACATGAAAGTTAGGATTAGATATAATATTTTTTTAATTTTCACTTTGTAAATTTTAGTATTTACGCACAAATATAGTTTGTAATTTTGAAATAACCGCAAAAGTTAACAAAATTTGGCAAAGATATATAAATTTTGAAATTGCAGGAGTCGGAGTTAAATATAATTATGTGCGATAATTCATATCACCGCAATAATGATTTACGGTTTAATTAATTGCTACTAAAAACAAGATTTTCAGACACAACGAATAATAAGCAGACATTTCAAACCTAACAGGTTTTTGAAACCTGTTAGGTTTGATGATGTTTGCTGTCCCGTCAGGGACAGAATATTGATAGAAAGAACGCAGACATATGCATGTCGCGCGAGTTGCCGACAGTTTTTCCTGACTTTGACACTTGGGTGTCCCATTCTTTTTTTTATTATTTTGGACATTGTAGAATCGCATATTTGAACATAAAAAATATTTTTGCTGCAAATATTCGCTTCTACAAAGGTT
>JAISYZ010000033.1 GCA_031269545.1 Prevotellaceae bacterium | reverse complement strand
GATGCCCTGTTGCAGCGCCACCCATTTCCCGGACCCGGTTTAGGGGTGCGTATTTTGGGCGAAGTAACCCCTGAAAAGGTGCGCGTATTGCAAGAAGCCGACCATATTTTTATTGAAGGGTTGAAAAATGAAGGACTTTACAATCAGATTTGGCAGGCCGGTGCTATATTATTGCCGGTGCAGTCGGTAGGCGTAATGGGCGATGAACGCACCTATGAAGATGCCGTAGCATTGCGTGCCGTGCTCTCTACCGATGGCATGACCGCCGATTGGGCAAAGTTACCCTATCCTTTTTTAAGTCAAATATCCAACGAAATCATCAATAAAGTAAAGGGTATCAACCGTGTAGTTTACGACATTAGCTCTAAACCGCCGGCTACTATTGAGTGGGAGTAAGGTAAATTTTTGGCATATAAAATTTCGCACCCAAATATCATGAATAAATGCAAAAAATAGCACCCAAAAAATATCTGTTTGCGCAAAAAAACGTACCCAAACTATATGTCATCAAAAATTATTATTGCACCTTCGCATTTCTAATATCTTCAATCAAGCGGGCAGTTCGGATATCCACGCCTTTTTTGTTGGGATGATATGAAGAGTCGAACATCAACGAATCGGGCATCATGTATCGTTCCGGTGTTCCGAGCACTTTGAAGTTCTTTTTCAATTCGGTTTGGATAGTTGCAATTATATCTTCCGATTTATGGAACGATTTATCGAGATATGGAGGATATGCAAGATAAAGTTTTGCGCCTTTTTCTGTCACATTTTTTTCAAAATCCTTGATCTTTTCGATTATTTTTTGATTAAAATCATCAAGGCGATCAGACGGAACAAAAGAGCGATTCTCTATATTCCAGTGAGCGCATTCATCTCCATATCGGTTGAATGAATTTCTATCGTATATAGGATCAATCTCAACATTAAAATACGAACGCGGATTTAGTTTCGAGATACAATATTTTGGTATGTAAGGAAGTAAAGTAAATATTTGTCGAAAGTTCAACAAATGCAAATAATCCCAGTTCACATCCATAACCATTCTGAGCAAAACTTCGTTGCCGGAAATATATTTGTGCGTTAAATGTTCATATTCCAAAGGAGCGATGATGATATCCCCTTTTCTAATATACGGTAAAACATTGTCAAACGTAAACTTTAATCCTATGTGTACACTAATTCCCGTATTAATAGGATTCACATTCAGAGAATCTTTTATCATCTGACTATTCAATCCAAAACTAATATTGGAGCCTCCGATGAAAATCATACGTGGCGAATCAACATTAGCCAACAGCGAATCTTTAAGTATGTTTGAATATAAATAGGATTGGGCTGCTCTCGGCGTCTGCGGCAGAAACAGTCCTGTACTCAATATCAAAATTGAGAGTAGTGTAAATATTGCGATTTTTATTAAAAATTTTTTCATTGTTCTACGTATTTAAAATTGAAAATATATGAAAGCATTTTGTTCTCCCAAATAATTGAGTATCAGCATCAATATAATAAAATAGATGCTCCAGCGGAGAACGATATTTTTAACAGGAATTTTTTCGATGGCATATTGGTTTTTTCTGCCAAACCATTCGATGACCATCAAAATCACCGAAAATATCAATTCTTTTATACCCATTGAGGGCACCGAAAACAGCGAAGATGAACATATTGACGATATATAGTCAAATGCTTGATGAATATTTTCCGCTCTGAAAATTATCCACCCAATCATCACAAGAACAAAAGTTGTTAGCATGGCAACCAATTCTTTCCATGTCGGCAATATGCGATTTTCGGCAACTATACCGACATATTGACGGTTGCGATTCAATAACAGTAACGGCATGAAAAGTAAAGCATGATAGGCACCCCATACGACAAATGTCCAGTTAGCGCCGTGCCATAAACCGCTTACCAAAAAGATGATCCATGTGTTGCGAATGACTTTCGATTTGACGCAACGACTGCCTCCAAGCGGAATATAAATGTAGTCGCGAAACCATGTTGTGAGCGAAATATGCCATCGTCGCCAAAACTCTGCAATATCGCGCGAAAAGTATGGAAATGCGAAATTGCGTTTCAGGACAAGATTTGACGCATTCCGTCGGTAGCCTTGTTGTAGTCGAAAGTTCGGCGCACGTAGAATTGCGTCAACAGATTTGTTGCACGTTCGATAGGTCCGGCAACAAGTTGTGGAAAAAAACTCACAAAAGCGAAAAAAGCAATCAAATCGCGTGTCGGTTCTAACTTTCGTCGATAGACATCAATAGTGTAGCTCAGAGCCTGAAAAGTGTAGAACGAAATTCCGACAGGGAGTATGATTTTGAGCGAGTGTATTTCCATCGATTTGCCAAACAGCGTAAATGCGTCGGCAAAACTTTGAGCAAAGAAATTGTAATACTTAAAAAAGCCAAGTATCAACAGATTGACGGCAATATTGGCAAAGACGATTGTTCGAGAACGTCGATGGACAACTGTCTTGTTGGTCATACGTCTTGCATTGTTGATGTATAGGCAAAAAAAAGGCAAAATCTATTGAATTAAAAAGCATTATTTATTTGTTTATTTATTTTGATTTAAATTAATGTTTGTTTTCTGTTTGTCCTTTTGTGTGATTTTTCCTTCGCCTATTTCACGCAAAGCGGATACAATCAATATCAGCAACATGGATTTGTACGCCAAACTTCGCGCTTTGGAAGTGTGTTTGAACAAAATCCCCCTGCCTTTTCCGGTCTTTGCTTGTTGTTCTTAATCTTTCTTTCTATCTGATTAGAAGTATATTTCATGTCTTTTTTCTTGTTTTATTCAGACACAATTTTGTCATAAATTTGTGTCTGATTTCAGGCCGCAAATATACTATTTTTTTCGGAATTAACAAACATATTTCCATAATGGCTTGTATTTGCTCATAAATTCTTTTA
This sequence comes from Prevotellaceae bacterium, assembly GCA_031269545.1. Taxonomy (GTDB): domain Bacteria; phylum Bacteroidota; class Bacteroidia; order Bacteroidales; family UBA932; genus JAIRKV01. The sequence continues at coordinate 990 of JAISYZ010000033.1, read as the reverse complement.
TTGGGGGCACAATCGAAAATGAAAATAAGACAAATCTCTTTTAGATGGCTTTTCTGTTGAATAACCTTATTAATTTTTATTCAAAATAGATAACAAATATTAGAGAAATTTACGCCGAAAAGATGCTCTTTCCTGTTTTTCTCAATGGGACACCCAAAATTTCAAAAAAATCACATTTTCGTCCATCGTTCGACCAGTTTGTCCACAGATTACACAGATTTGTATAGAAAAATCTGTGTAATCAGTGTAATCTGTGGACTAATTGATATTAAACTGATTTAAAAACAACGAAAAAAAGTGAGAAAAACAGGAAAAAAGTGGGACATTTTTTTATTTTTTCCATTATGGAGAGTTGACAAAATGCTACAATACATATCAATGAGATTGTGTCGCGTTTGAGTATAAAACTCGCCAACGGTTAGAGCCTTATCTTTTCCGAGCCTATTTACGCCCAATTTTATCCCGCAAATTCATCATCTTCACTTCCCAGAAGCGATACAGCAGCCACGAACAGAGTATGGTAACACCCCAATAGACAATATATTGACATACGGGCAGAAGCGAAGCATCGGCAAACCGCTTGTTCCAAGGCATAGCTTCGTAGGTAACAAAATGAATTACCGTAATATGCAACAGATAAATAGAATAGGATATTAAACTAATGAAAGTAACGGCTTTGGGCGCAAACCCTTTCGCCGATTTATATTCAGACAGGAAAGGCAACAAGCACAGGGTAGCCACAGAGATGTAAGTAAAGGAAAATACAGTACAAAACAGGCCTTCGTAAGGCGTGTGAAAGGCGATAAACCACCGATGAAGCAGAAACATAAAAATACCGGTAATAAGCAATAAGGTTTTGTGTTTCAGCCACTTTTCTCTATAATAGTGTTGACAATATGCCCCCAATACCCCAAACATCAGGCTATCGAGGCGAGTTACTACCTGCTTGCGAAACCACATATCCCAATCGTCGAAGCCGGTTACCGAAAT
>JAISYZ010000095.1 GCA_031269545.1 Prevotellaceae bacterium | reverse complement strand
CCTTTGTAGAAGCGAATATTTGCAGCAAAAATATTTTTTATGTTCAAATATGCGATTCTACAATGTCCAAAATAATAAAAAAAAGAATGGGACACCCAAGTGTCAAAGTCAGGAAAAATACAAAGTATTCTATATAATAACATAATTTTTCATTGTACGTTTTACATTGTTTATTTTGGTTAATTCTTTTTTTGAGGTTATTATTTTTTTGAGTAGTTTTGACATCTATAAAAATCAGAAGAATAATGGGACGCAAGAAATTAGAATGTCCGTATGCCGAACATAGGATGTCATTTTTAAATATTTAATTGTTATTTTAAATTTTTTATTTATCTTTGCGCCAGTTTCCTGTCGATTGTAAAGCAAAGCCCATTCTTGGTAGTGAGTGAGGGAGCATAAATGGTCTAAGTACGACATTCCATAACCGGCAGGAAACAACTACCTTTTTTTTATTAAAATTCCTCTTCTTACCAATTTGTCTTTTAACTCAAACCACGATATAAAATTCATATTCCCTTCAATTATTTTACATCTTACTGCAATAGCAATGTCTTTGAAATATTCTGTTGCCGCTTCCGAAATTATCTGAACAATATCGGGAATCAGTTTGACGTCTATTGTCCTGACTTTGACAATGCGACACCCTACGAATTTTCCCAAAAATTTGGTTTAAAAATTTGAGCAATGGATTTGTGTTTGGGTGTGATGAGCATTGTCTTTGAGAGCGTCTCTTTGCTCTCTTGGAGTTTAATTTTTACGGTTGTTATCGTTTTTGCAATATCCAACACTTTATATTTTCCGCCGCTTTTATCTATAATTTGAACACTGACAACGCCGATTGGATTATTTTTTTTACGTACAAACATACTGCAAAATTAGCAAAAATCTTCACAGGACACCCAAAAGGGCATCCTGAAATTTGTTAATCCATTTTCAACTTTCCATCATTAATCAATTAACTATTAATTTTGCTATCAGCAAAAAAACGATATTGATAACGTCTTTTAACCTGTAAATTAGGCGATAAGAGGATTTTGTTAAAAAAATGTTCGTAAAACAAGAACCTAAAATCAGAGTTATTATATCATATCGTAGTAACTTTGTAACCGAATTATTATGAAATCGAATTTAAAATACACAAAAATATTATGTCAGCAGAACAAACAACTTTTTTGGATTTAGTCAACCCAAAAAATACTAAGCAGGATAAAGAAGAAAGTAAGCAAACTTATACTTTCGACGAGGCTTTGGAGGCATGTATCAAATACTTCAAGGGCGATGAACTTGCCGCTTCGGTGTGGGTTAATAAATATGCAATGAAAGATTCGTTTGGGAAGATATATGAAAAAACTCCCGAAGACATGCACCGAAGACTGGCTGCAGAATTTGAACGTATAGAAAAAAAATATAATAACCCGTTAACTTTTGACGAACTGTTCGCCGTACTCAAAAATTTTAAATATATTATTCCACAAGGCGGACCAATGACAGGCATCGGCAACCGTTATCAAATATCATCGCTGTCGAATTGTTTTGTCATAGGACACAACAAAGCTGCTGATTCATACGGCGGAATTTTACGACTTGACGAAGAACAGGTTCAGCTTATGAAACGCCGCGGCGGAGTAGGACACGATTTGTCGGATATTCGTCCCAGTGGAAGCCCTGTAATGAACAGCGCTCTAAATTCTACTGGAATAGTGCCTTTTATGGAACGCTATTCAAACTCGACTCGCGAAGTTGCTATGGACGGAAGACGCGGTGCATTGATGTTAAGTCTGTCAATAAAACATCCCGATGTCGAGCAGTTTATAGATGCAAAATCCGACGGTTTGAAAGTTACAGGAGCAAATGTTTCGGTACGAATTGACGATGAATTTATGCGCTGCGTGATAAATGGAACAAAATACACACAGCAATATCCTGTCGATGCAAAAGAACCAAAGAATAAAATAGAAATAGACGCAAAAAAACTTTGGAATAAAATAATTCACAATGCATGGCAAAGCGCCGAACCCGGAGTGTTGTTCTGGGATACGATAATTCGAGAATCAATACCAGATTGTTATTCGGATCTTGGATACAGAACAATATCAACAAATCCTTGCGGCGAAATCCCTTTGTGCGCCTACGACAGTTGCCGTTTGCTTGCAATAAATCTCTACGGATATGTTGAAAATCCGTTTACCGATAAGGCAAAATTCAATAAAGAACTCTTCAAAAAACACGTTGCAGTTGCAATGAAAATGATGGACGATTTAATTGATTTGGAACTCGAAAAAATTGATGATATATTATCGAAAATAAGTAAAGACCCCGAAGAATACGATGTAAAAAGAGTAGAAATCGAACTTTGGGAAAAAATAAAAGACAAATGTATTCGCGGACGCCGTACGGGCTTGGGAATTACAGCCGAAGGCGATATGCTTGCCGCTCTCGGTATTCGATACGGAACAGATGAATCAATAGAATTTGCTTCGGAAATACAAAAAATACTGGCATTGGAAGCCTACCGAACATCAACGCAAATGGCAAAAGAACGCGGCGCATTTCCAATTTGCGACTTAACACGCGAAGAAAACAATCCCATGATAAATCGTATCCGCGAACAGGATGAAGAGTTATATAATGAAATGGTAAAAACAGGTCGCCGAAATATCTCGATGCTTACAATCGCTCCGACAGGAACTGTAAGTTTGATGGCGCAAACAACGTCGGGAATAGAACCCGTATTTATGCCTTTCTACAAACGCCGCCGTAAAGTAAATCCAAACGATAAAGATGTTAAAATAGATTATATTGATAAAACAGGAGATGCTTTTGCCGAATTTTATGTGTTTCATCATAAATTTCTTACATGGTGCGAAGTTAACGGACATAAGATAGAAGAAGTAAAAAATCTTTCACAGGAAGAAATAGACGAATTGGTAAAAAAATCACCATATAATAACGCCACAGCGCAAGATATAGATTGGGTGAAAAAAGTAAAAATGCAGGGCGAAATGCAAAAATGGGTTGACCATTCGATAAGCGTTACGGTGAATTTGCCTGCTGATATTACCGAAGAAACAGTTGCTGAAGTTTATAAAACAGCATGGGAATCAGGCTGCAAAGGAATAACCGTTTACCGCGATGGCTCGCGTTCAGGAATACTTGTTTCGGCTAACGATGGCAAAAATCCAATGAATAGAATGCCTGCAAAACGCCCTGTTTCGCTCAACGCAGATATAATTCGCTTCCTGAACGGAAAAGAACAGTGGATTACTTTTGTCGGACTGTACGAAGGAAATCCATACGAAATATTTACAGGTATTGCAGATGACGACACTCGTCCGATTCCTCGCTCCGTAACGAAAGGAAAAATAATAAAAGTGAAAACTGACAGCGGCTCGCGTTACGACTTTCAATACATCGACAAATTCGGCTATACAAATACGATAGGCGGAATTTCGCACATGTTCAATAAAGAATTTTGGAATTATGCAAAACTCATTTCAGGAGTCCTGCGAAACGGAATGCCGATAGTTGATGTTGTAAATCTTGTTGCAGGATTGGAACTCGACAGCGAAACCATAAACACATGGAAAAATGGAGTTGAACGGGCGCTCAAACGATATATTCCCGATGGAACAAAAGCCAAACACGGACTGATTTGTCCTAAATGCGGATCCGATTCGCTTATCTATCAGGATGGTTGTTTGATATGCAAAGCCTGCGGCGATTCAAAATGCGGATAATAACAAAGTGAATCTTAAAATTTGAGAAAACAAATAAGTCGTCATTTGTAAATATTTTATACATTTGACGACTTAATAATTTATATGCAAAAAATAATAATATGATTTTGTCAGATTTCATAAAATTGCTCGAAAGCAAAAATGAACTTATTCGTATCAAAGAATTTGTTGACCCTGTACTCGAAATAGCCGAAATAACCGACCGCTTTTCTAAAAGTAAAAATGGTGGAAAAGCGTTGCTTTTTGAAAATACAGGAACAGATTTTTCGGTATTGACAAACGCTTTCGGCTCGGATACCAGAATTTGTTATGCGCTCGGAGTGAATAATTTGAACGATACAGCAAACGAAATAAATAAACTTTTTTCATTATTTACAGTTCCCAAAACAGGTTTTTGGGATAAATTCATGCTATTACCCAAATTAAAACGTATTTCGGACTGGTTGCCCAAATACAAATCGGGCAAAGGACGATGTCAGGATGTTGTAATAAAAACGCCCAGTCTTGATTATTTGCCCGTATTGAAATGTTATCCGTTTGATGGAGGCAGATTTATAACGTTGCCAATGGTTCACACCACAAATCCCGAAACAGACATTCGCAATGTCGGAATGTACAGAATGCAAATTTTTGATGAAAAAACGACAGGAATGCACTGGCACAAACACAAAACGGGAACTGCACATTTTGAAATATATAAAAGGCAAAACAAAATAATGCCTGTTGTTGTTACGCTCGGAGGCGATACCGTTTATACTTATGCCGCAACAGCGCCGCTTCCTGATGGCATTGATGAATATCTTTTTGCAGGATTTTTGCGCAAAAAAAGCGTTGAACTTGTAAAGTGCATAACTCAACCAATGTATGTTCCGACAGATGTGGACTTTGTTATTGAAGGTTATGTAGATCCGCAAGAACCTTTATGCATCGAAGGTCCGTTTGGCGACCATACGGGATTTTATTCGCTCGAAGATTTGTTTCCTAAATTTCACGTAACATGCATAACGCATAAACGAAATGCGATTTATCCGGCAACGGTTGTAGGCGTTCCGCCTCAGGAAGATGCATATATTGCCAAAGCGACCGAACGTATTTTTGTCGAACCTGTCCGTCTGGTTGTTGCGCCCGAAATTGAAGATTTAAACATGCCTGTCGAAGGCGTTTTTCATAATCTTGCAATTGTGAAAATAAAAAAATCTTACGCGGGACAGGCAATAAAAACGGCAAACGCATTGTGGGGCGCAGGACAAATGATGTTCAATAAAATAATGATTGTTGTAAACGGCGATGTTGATATTCATAATTATGCTGAATTGATAAAAAAAGTAAATGTAAATATAAACATAGTCAATGATATTTATTTTACTAAAGGACCTCTTGATATTCTCGATCATGCAGCGCAATCATTAGGTTTTGGAGGTAAAATATGTATTGATGCAACAGAAAAATACGATGAAGAAAAATTATCGGAAAATAAATCGCCAAATCAAGAACCGTATGAATTTATCAACAGACGTAAATTTGATAAAAACGCCATCAATGCAAAAATAACCGTGGTTTTGGATGATTTTGTCAATACGCAAAATATCAGTCAAGTCGTATGGATGTTTGGAAACAATATTGATGCCGTGCGCGATTGCCGAATAATCGACAGTCATCTTGTTGTTGATGCTTGCATGAAGCATAAAAATCACAGGTCGATATTCGATAATTGTGAATTTGTTTTCAATCGCCGCTGTCCGAATATTGCATGTTCTTCGGAAGAAACCATCAAAATTATTGACGAAAAATGGGAAAAATTGCATCTTGGCGAATTTATATCATCCCCATCCGAAAAGGTTAAAAATCTTGTACTTTCGCAGTCATCAGAATTTGTAAACTAAAAAAAAATTGACAAAAACGCCTTTATATTATGATTTAATATTTCAAATTTATATCTTTGCATACAGATTTGAACGATGTTAATAGATTTTGTTAAAGCAATATTAGTAGGATTTTGTGGATCTGTTGCAGTTGGTCCCATAGGCGTTTTATGTATTCAGCGCACGATAAACAAAGGCCGAAATTCGGGACTTATATCGGGTGCGGGAGCGGCATCTGCCGATACGGTTTTTGCTGCGCTGGCAGTTCTTGGTCTTGCTGGCATTCAAAAATTGTTGGATGCTCATCAGGCTGTATTTTACATTGCCGGAGGAGCGATTATTGCGCTCATAGGAATAAAAATTCATTTCTCAAATCCCATTAAACAGTACAAAAGGCCAAAAGTAGGCAAATTCAAATTGCTTGAAGACTTTGCTTCAACATTCCTTCTGACGCTCACCAATCCAATGACAATTTTTTTTCTTATTGGTTTGTTTGCTCTGCTAAAACTCGATTTGATAAGCGCAAAAGAAAGCACTTCGAGTATTGCCGTTGTACTTTGGGGAGTATTTTTGGGCGCCTGTGCATGGTGGTTTGTGCTGATTTCGATTGTAAACAGGTTCAGAAAAAAATTCCGACTTCGTAAAATTTGGATGGTCAATAAAATAGCAGGAATTATAATTTTCATACTTGGAATAATTTCTATCTTTGAAGGAATATGGAAAATCATTTACGGCTGTCCTCCAACAATATAGAAACTTTCGATTTTATTCTGGATTAAATCGTAGCAGATATCAACGATTTAATCCAGAAATTTTATTTTTTTCATTTTTGATCTCACATTTTGATACAGCGCAAAGTATAGATTTGCCTTACCGAGCGGATATTCAAAATTTAACACAGGAAAATTTGTACATTGCATCCTTTTTGCTATATTTGGGGCGATAAAATATGAAAGCATGAAAAATTGTGTGGAAAAATTTGCTAAAAATCTTTATAAAAAGTTGCAGTTTTTGTGGCTGTACGAGGCTTTTTTGCTCTTTTTACAGCCCGTCCAAA
>JAISYZ010000052.1 GCA_031269545.1 Prevotellaceae bacterium | reverse complement strand
ACCGTGATTACAGAAAAAGGCAATGTAGCAACATGTACGTATAATGAAAAAATTAATTCTGATAGTACGATAAATGATGCTATTAGCAAAGCTACTCCTGACTTTGTCACTGGGACACCCAAATACAAATAAATCTTTGTAGAAGCGAATATTTGCAGCAAAAATATTTTTTATGTTCAAATATGCGATTCTACAATGTCCAAAATAATAAAAAAAAGAATGGGACACCCAAGTGTCAAAGTCAGGAAAAAATTAATTCTGATAGTACGATAAATGATGCTATTAGCAAAGCTACTGAAGATGCTTTAAAAAAAGATTAAGATGCAAAGCATTTTCATTCTTTTGAACAGCGATAAAAAAAGTTTATCGCTGTTTTTTATTCCTGCAAAACTCCGCAATACATTCCAATCGAAACCCTCAAAACGGAATACAGGGACAAAATCGTAAAAGATTCAGTCTTTATCAACGACACAATAAAAGTGCCGTTTTAGCGTTCATTTTTCTACATTGAAAAAGGCAATAAATCATTTTACTGCCTTTTTTATTTTGTTTCTATTGTGGATTTTTGTTGTTAATTCTCTTTCCAAACCGTCTAAAATTCTTACCGTTAAAATTAAAAAAAGAATGACGAAATTGCCATCAAAAATATATACGACTTGGGAAGCAAACTGTTTTTATTTAAAATATAATTTAAATATTTTTTGCAAATTGAATAAAAAGTAATACTTTTGCTTCCGCAATGGTTTCTAAAAGTCGTATGCAAGGCGACTAAACGGAATTAAAGGGGAATCAGGTGCAAGACCTGAACAGTTCCCGCTGCTGTGAGTTCCGCTCGCTTGCGAGCAAAATGTTTTGATACTTTTCTGCCACTGATTTTATTAAATTGGGAAGGCGTCAAAAACAGGAACAAGTCAGAAGACCTGCCATTGAAAAACAGATTTTACGCTTACGGTGAATGAGTGATTTAGTCGGATTAAAATTTAATTCTGCTTTTCTTTTTTAATTCACGTCAACGTAAAATTAATTTGAATAAAATAAATTGATAAAATAAAAACGTGAAAAAAATACTGAATTACATATCAATTGTAACATTAGCGGCTGCCGTGTCGTGTATGGATTATGGTCCGAAAAATGAATCCGACTTTAATTATCACGGCAGCGACGGGCTTTTTATTGTCAACGAAGGTAATTTTATGTATGGAAATGCATCGTTGTCGTATTACGATATTGACAAACAGCACACGGAAAACGAAGTTTTTGTCAACGCCAACGGCATCAAACTCGGAGATGTGGCGCAATCGATGACAATTCACAACGGACTTGGATATATTGTAGTGAACAATTCGGGCGTGATTTTTACAATAGACGTAAATACATTCAAAATAGTTGATATTATAACAGGATTTACATCGCCGCGTTACATTCATTTTGTCAACGACAGCAAGGCTTACGTCAGCGATTTGTACAGTTCAAAAATTTATATTCTGAATACTGTAACAAAGAAAATATCAGGTTCGATATCCATTTCGGGACACCGCTCGACAGAACAAATGGTACAGTCGGGAAAATATGTTTTTACAAACTGCTGGTCGTACGACAATAAAATTCTTGTTATCGACAGCGATAACGACTTGATTGTCGATTCAATAACGGTTGGAATACAGCCGAACTCGCTTGTGATTGACAAAAACAATAAACTTTGGGTATTGACAGATGGCGGCTATCAGGGAAATCCTTACGGACACGAAATTCCATCTCTGTATTGTATTAATGTGTCTGATTTTGAAACAGAGAAGAAATTTGATTTTGAATTAAGCGATTCGCCGTCAAGATTGTGTATAAACAATTCGCTCGATACTCTTTATTTCTTAAATAAATCGGTTTGGCAAATCAGCGCAGATGCAACCGAACTTCCGACAATACCCATAATTCCGTACAAAGGCACGATTTATTACGGATTAGCCGTTTCGCCTAAAACTTCGGAAATATATTTAGCCGATGCTGTGGATTATGTACAAAACGGAAAAATTTACAGATATACAGCACAATATGTTTGCATCGATACAATAGATGCTGGCGTCAGTCCTTCAAATTTTTGCTTCAAATTTAAATAATAAAATAAATATAAAATAAAAAATGTCATGAAAAATATCTTAAAATTACTCGTCATTTGTTTTTTGCTCGCTTCGTGCAGCAAAGACGAAACCATAGTTAAACCCAAAGAAGAATATTCTCCTTACTGTAATAAAATTTATGAATACAAACCTGCGCCGGGACAATGGATAAACGAAACCGCTTCAGGATTTGAAAATGTAACTACTGCAACTGCCGCCGCAGAATATGCGGAAAAACGGTTAAAAGATTCTCAATATGTATCACTTGGCGCTTTTGGCGGATATTTGGTTGCAGGCTTCGATCACAGTATCGAAAATAAAGGAAGTTTCAGCGGTTACGACTTTTCGATTAAGGGAAATCAGTTTGACAACAGTTCTGAACCTGCTGTTGTGTGGGTTATGCAGGATGCAAACAAAAACAGTCTTCCCGACGATGTCTGGTACGAACTCAAAGGCAGCGAATACGGCAAATTGGAAACACTTGCAAATTATTCGGTAACTTATTACAAACCGCAAAATCCGCGCGAAAACGTAAGTTGGACAGACAGCAAAGGCAACAGCGGATTTATAGAAATTAATACTTTCCATACACAGGATTATTATTATCCGCTTTGGATTACCGAAAATTCTTACACATTAACAGGAGTGCGTTTAGAACCAAAAGACTATACCGACAGCGATAATATCTATCACACAGGAAATTACGATTGGGGTTACGCCGACAATTACGGCAACGACATGCTACCTGACGAAAGGAACAAAAATTTTTTCAAAATAAGCAATGCAGTCAAATCTGACGGTTCTCCCGCAAATTTACAGCAGATTGATTTTATAAAAATACAAAACGCATTAAATCGCAATGGACAAGGCGGCACAGGCGAACTGTCAACGGAAGTTTTAAGTATAAAAGACGAAAACTTATAAAATACGGTTACAGGCAATAATATGAAAAAGGTTTTAACGGTTATATCGCTTTTAATATTTCTTTTCGATACAGGTTTTTCACAAATCGACAATGATAATGATGAACCTGCATGGTATTTGTATATTGACTCGGCAACTGTAACCGCTCAACGCATTATTAAAAATATAGGCGTTCTGCAAACAAAACTTGATACTGTTGCCTTACGCGAAAATATTTCTACGTCCATGGCAGATGTTCTTACGCAAAATACTGTTATCTTTATCAAATCGTATGGACGCGCAACTTTATCTACCGCTTCGTTTCGCGGCACAGCGCCTTCGCACACGCAAGTTACATGGAACGGAATGAAACTGAATTCTCCAATGCTCGGCATGGTCGATTTTTCGCTCATTCCGTCATATTTTATTGATGATGCAAGTTTGTATCACGGAGCAAGTTCGGTAAACATCACAGGCGGCGGACTGGGCGGCGCAATCGCAATGAACACAAAATCAAGCCTTGACGAAGGTTTGGCTGTTCAATACATTCAGGGATTCGGCAGTTTTGATACATACGACAGTTTTTTGCGGTTGAATTATAAAAACAAAAATTTCCAATCTTCGACCCGTGTTGTATATACCGATTCCAACAACGATTTCAAGTATAAAAATTACGATAAAAAAGAATTTGTAAAAGACGAAAATGATAATATAACAGGATTTGAATATCCTGTCGAACACAATAAGAACGGCGATTACAGAGATTTTCACGCTTTACAGGAATTTTATTTTACATCAAACGATGGCTCTAATTTCGATCTTTCGGTCTGGTATCTAAAATCAAAACGCGGAGTACCTGTGCTTAATCTGGACTATCGCAGCGAAAACAGCAGCCGCAGTCAGCAGGACGAACAGACCGTACGAGCGGTTTTATCATGGAACAAATCATTTACAGGCATAAAACTGATGACAAAAGCAGGTTATACATATACCGATTTGTCTTACATTTATTCAGGAGATGACGGAACAGGAAAACTCTCTAAAATGATACATTCGCAAAGTTATGTAAATACAACATTTGCAAAATTCGATATTGAATATTATCTGGGAAAGAAATGGATGTTTTCGGCAAATGTCAGCGCACATCAAAATTCGGTAAACAGCAAAGATGATGCAATTTTGAATTTAAACAGCGAATCTGTAATTATAGGTTACATAAAATCGCGTTTTGAACTTTCAGCCTTTGCTGCGACAAAATATCGTCCGTCAGAGAGATTGGGATTTGCAATAAACATTCGCGAAGAATTTTACGGCAACAAAAATACTCCAGTTATTCCCGCAGCATTTATCAATTATGATATTACTCAGAACGGCAACATAAAAGCAAAAGCATCCATAGCGCGAAATTATCGTTATCCTGCGCTCAACGATTTATATTTCATGCCCGGCGGAAACGATTCGCTTGATAACGAAGCAGGTTACACTTACGATGGAGGAATTGAATTTACCGCATCGAATAAAAAAACAAATCTAAAAGGAGAAATAACAGCCTTCAATTCAAACATAAAAAACTGGATAGTCTGGTTGCCTACTTTCAAAGGTTTCTGGACGCCGTCTAATGTGAAAAGGGTAAACAGTTATGGTATTGAAATTAAATTAAAAAGCGATATTGATTTTGGTAAAAAATGGAAATTTGCAAGCAATGGAAATTTTGCATGGACACGCTCGATAAATCGCGACAATCCTGTAAACTGGGCAGACAAATCAATAGGAAAGCAGCTTGTTTACATTCCTGAATTTTCGGCAGCCATAACAGCAAAACTTTCGTGGAAAACATGGATGTTTACGTATAAATGGAATTATTACAGCGAACGTTTTACAACTTCAAACAACGAAAAAAATACAAAAATAAGCAGGCTTGGAGCATATTTTATGAATGATATTGCGATAGAAAAAAACATGCGTTTTTCGTGGGCAAGTATTTCATTTAAATTGCTTGTAAACAACATTTTTGACGAAGAATATCAATCGGTTTTATCGCGTCCGATGCCCGGACGCAACTTCGGATTTTTTGTGGGAATAAAACCTGATTTTTAAAATAATAAATAAAATATATGCGCATATAAAATAAAATTAGTATTAATAAAATTAAAAAAACGAATGATGAAAATAAGGAAAATATTAGCGCTTTTGTGCGCTTCGGCAACTCTCGCATTTGTAAGTTGCGATGATGACAAGTCTATCGGATTGCCGCCGACTCCGCCAATACCTTCGGTGGATGTTTCAATCAAAAGTCAGACAGGTTCTTTTGAAGTCGTACAGGGAAAAACATTGACGCTGGTTGGCGTTGTCGATGCTGCCGATATGCCTGTCGGCACAGTTTATGCATGGACAGTGGATGGTATAACACAGTCTTCTTCTGATACGGTTTTGAATTTCTCAAATCCAGTGTCGGGCGAATATACGGTTACATTTTCGGCAAGCAACGAATACGGAACAAGCATTGCCACTGAGAAGATAAAAGTACGTGGAAAATATGCAAACGGAGTTTTTATTTTGAACGAAGGCTCCATATCAACTGAAGTAGGTTCGCTGATTCATATTGACGCAGACGGCGACATTACAGCAAGCGTGGGTATGGAAATAAACGGCAAAGACTTTGGCATAACTTCGCAACACATGTTTATAGGCAACGGAAAAGTTTATGTCGTATCAAAATCAACCGATAGCGAACATTTGCGACGCGTGGTTGTTCTTGATTTGGAAACCTTGAAAGAAGTTGCCGACTATACCGAAGATTTAAATGCTGCAAACCTCGGAGCATGCGACAATATTGCAGCTTTGAGCAATGAAATATTTCTTGCTGCACAGGACGGAATTTATTCGTTCAATACTGCAACCAAAGCCGTAACGAAAATAAAGAACGGAACAGTTTCAATGATGAGGATGCATGCATCAAAGGGAAAATTATTTGCGGTAAGCGGTCAATATGTAAAAGTGTTTGAACAGGGAAAAGATACAATTTCGACACAGATAAATTTCGGCGCCGCCATACGATCTATTGCCCATTCGGGCGATGGCAATATATATGTTGCGTTTGCAAACGAAATTAAAAAACTGAATACAGGCGACTATTCAATTATGGAAACAAGTACGCTGTCAACCGGAACTATTGCTGCGGGAGGAACATGGTCGGCAGCGCATCAGTCAATATCTGCCAAAGGCGATACTGTATATTTTTATTCGTCAACATCATCGCCGTCAATTTTCATGCACATATTTTCGCAAAATAAAACAAATCTTATTGCCAATATCACTCCGTTTTTGCCTTACTCAATGAATTACGGAGGCATTGCCATAAGCCCGAAAACGGGAAATGTTTATGTTTCGACAATAGGTTCTTACGCAGGATATAAGACTGACAATGCAATAACCGTTATTAAATTTGAAAAAGGCGCAGCGCCGGGTGCAAATGCAATAAAACATATAGAAGACTATATCGGATATACGCGCTTTGCTGCAGGAATATATCTTCCCGAAAATTATGAATAGATAAATTATTAAGTATATAAGTATTAAAATAAAACTACAATGAAAAAAATATTATTTTTAATTTTTATTACAGCGGCAGTCGTAAACGCTTATTCGCAAACAAACGACAGCGCCGAAAACAGACAGTATTTAACATCCAAAGCCACGCAAAACTGGTTTATATCTTTTGGCGGCGGAGCAAACATATACTTTGGCGAGTTCGACAAGCACGAAAGCCTCGGCAAACGCATTTCGTATATCGGAAAATTGTCTGTTGGCAAATGGTTTTCTCCATCAGTAGGATTTCGCGCTCAATTTGATATTGCAGGAATGAAAGGTTTTTTGAATCCTTATTCAACGCAATTTACTGTTACCGATATTGCCCGAAATCACGCTTACGGCGCAATGGATGAATATGGATACAGCAAAGAAAAATTTAATTATTTCAATTCGCATCTCGATTTGCTCGTAAGTATTTTCAAATATAGGGAAAACCGTTTTTATCAGTTAATACCATATTTGGGCGTGGGATATGCTTTTCGTTTCGGATATGGCGAAAACGGCGGAATACACGAAGGCGAATTTACTCTGAACGCAGGAATCATAAACCGTTTCCGACTGTCAAAATCTCTTGATTTGGATTTTGAAACAGGAATGATGTTTGTAAACCAGCGTTTTGATGGCTCTTACGGCGGGCAAATGCTCGAAGGCGGATTTACCGCAACACTGGGATTGAACATTAAACTTGGAAAAACAAAAACATTTGCACGTCAACAAAAACCTGTTGAATGTGATTATTCAAAATACGAACAGCAAATTTCGGATATTAGAAATAATTACGACAACAAGATTAAACAGCTTTCTGACGATTTGTCGAAGGCTCAAATCAAAATAAGCGATTGCGAAAAGCAACTCAACGAAAAAACCCAATCGGAAAAACCGACAGTTGACGAACAGAAAACAATTAAGGAAACATTTGAAGCAGTACTTTTTGAAACCAACAGCGACAAACTGAAAGATGCAGCAAAATCGCAAATAGATAAAGTGGCTGATATTTTGAAAAAATACTCGAATGTAACCGTAAAACTTTCGGGACATGCCGATTCGCAGGGAAGCATATCGTACAATCAGAAACTTTCGCAACGCCGCGCCGAAGCAGTGAAAAAATATCTGCACGAAAAAGGCGTAAATAACGTGATTGAGATTGCCGCTTATGGAGAAGAACGTTCGGTTGCAACAAACAAAACAACAGAAGGACGCGCAAAAAACCGCCGTACCGAAATAGAAATTTATATTAAATAAAACATATTATTTACCAAATTAGAATTTAGTTAAGATGAAAATTAAAAAATTTTTGGCGCTTTTATGCGCCGCAGCAACTGTCGGAATGGCAACAGTAAGTTGCTCCGATGACGATGTAGTACCGTCTCCTGAAGTATTTGATGTTTCTATTGTGAGCAAAACAGGAACATTTGAAGTTGTACAGCAGGACGAACTTGAACTCTCAGGCATTGTAAATCCGCGCCTGACATCTGCCACTTACATTTGGACTGTCGATGGGATAGCACAAACATCAACAGATACTGTTTTTAAATTCACAAGCAATGTAAGCGGCGATCATACTGTTACTTTTTCTGCTGCCAACGACAGGGGCGCAGGTACAAAAACCGTAACCGTCAAAGTTATTCCTGCAAAAATTATAACTTTTGAAGATGCAAGCCTCGACGCCGATGGCATTTTACGCGAAGGAACTTTGATAGGCGAAGATGATTACGGAATGGGTAATTTCTGGGAAGCATATTCCGAAGCGGGAATTACTTTTAGAAGTTATGTGGCAACAGCATGGACTTTCTGGTGCGGTTTTGAAATATCAAACAACCACGATATGACAACGGCAGGATATACAAACGATGCAAGCGTTTATCACACAGGCGGACATTCGGGAAGCAAGTTTGCACTGTGTTATGATGGAGGCTCGATGATGGGAGCGGGTTATGATGCGGAATTTTATGTTTCGGACAACAGCAACAAAGTATTCGACCATGTTTACATTACAAATTCTACTTATGCAGCGCTTGAGATGCTAAATGGAGGCTTCGGGAAGCAGTTTACATACGCCGATAAAGACTGGTTCAAATTGACAGTAAAAGGTTTCGACAGTAACGGAACAGAAAAGGGAACGGTTGAGTTTTACCTTGCCGATTTTCGTACTGCAAATTCGGGCGGAATTGTAACAGAATGGACAAAAGTTGACTTGAAACCGCTTGGAGCCGTTCAAAAACTTCAGTTCAGCCTTTCAAGTTCAGACACCGGCGGTTACGGAATGAACACTCCCGCATACTTCTGCATTGATGATCTGGCAATACGGCAATAAAATAATTTTTCTGCCAAAAAAATTATTACACCATGAGGCACGCGAAAAAAGATTTTCGAACCTCATACAAAAACCCTCGCAAAATTGGAAATTTTGCGAGGGTTTGCTTTGCAGGCGAAAAGTATTTTCACCAATTCCAAACTGTTTTCAGCGTGTACCGCAAAAGGTTCAGCGTGTACCGCAAAAGGTTCAGCGTGTACCGCAAAAGGTTCAGCGTGTACCGCAAAAGGTTCAGCGTGTACCGCAAAAGGTTCAGCGTGTACC
>JAISYZ010000030.1 GCA_031269545.1 Prevotellaceae bacterium | reverse complement strand
TATGAAAATAATGTCCTTTCAGGACAACCTAACATCAACTAATTCGCAATGATCTACTAATTTTTAGGCTTCTTAAATATATTGAAAAAGGCAATAGCACCTCAAAAAAAGAATTAACCACATTACTAAACATTTCCATTTGTCTTCGATTTTTATTACTTTTGCAAAATATAAAATTGATTTTATGATATTATCAGCGCAAACAATAGCCAGTCATGTTGGCGGAACAGTAGAAGGCAATCCCGATGTGGAAGTATCGGCTGCAGCCCGTATAGAACAGGGAAAACCGGGAACATTATGTTTTTTGGCAAATCCGAAATACGAAAAATATCTTTATACAACTCAAGCAAGCATCGTTTTAATAAACAAAAGTTTTGAACTTAAACAGCCTGTTGCGGCAACACTTATTCGTGTTGACAATGCTTATCAGGCAGTAGCAACCATGCTTGATTTGCTGAACACAATGAAAATGCAAAACAAAAGCGGACGGTCGTGGCGAAGTAAAATCTCGTGGAGAGCAAAACTCGGTAAAAACGTTTATGTCGGAGCATTTTCGTATATTGCAAAAGGAGCAAAAATAGGTAATAACGTAAAAATATATCCGCAGGTTTATATAGGCGAAAATGTTTGTATCGGCGATAATACAATTTTATATTCCGGCGCGAAAGTTTATTTTGGCTGTAAAATAGGAAACAATTGCATTATTCATTCAGGTACAGTAATTGGCTCCGATGGTTTTGGATTTGTTCCTCAAAATGATGGTTCGTACAAAAAAATTGCTCAAACAGGAATTGTTGTTATTGAAGATAATGTTGAGATAGGTTCAAATGTATCTGTCGATCGCGCAACTATGGAAGCAACTATAATTCGTTGCGGAACAAAAATTGACAATCTCGTACAAATAGCGCATAATGTGGAAATAGGTGAAAATACGGTGATTGCAGCGCAGGCAGGAATTGCAGGTTCATCAAAAACAGGAAAGCAATGTGTTATTGGCGGACAGGTTGGAATTGTGGGACATATCAACATTGCCGATGGCACGCAGATAGGAGCGCAATCGGGAGTTTCTAAAAATACTGTTGCAAATGCGACAATTGCTGGTTCGCCTGCTGTTGATTATGCAAAAAATCAACGAAATATTGCTGTTTACCGCACTTTGCCTCAAATGCGGGACGAAATTCAAACTCTAAAAAAAGAACTTGAAGAATTAAAGAAAAAAATCAACCTTAGCGGACAAGAAAAAAATTAAGAATGTCATGTCCTAAAAAAGTTAAGAATTATAATCTTACAGAGTTTCTTCATCGTAAATATTTTTACAGATATTCCGCAAAATTTCTTTATCGCTTATTGCAGAGCGAACTTCGGCAAGTCCTTTTTCATTTTTTGCACTGTTTAAATACAGTTTCAGATAGCCGTTTTCGCCGTATTTATTTACTAAATGATGATACGCTCTTTCAAATTGTAATTCAAAATCATTATTCGGATTGTTTTTCAAACCAAATTGCACGGTTCGGCGTAAAATTGTATGTAAAGAAATGTCGCGGTCGGCTTCGGCGACAATTTTTCCATAAATACTGCGAGGTTCGTATTTGTTTGATGCTCTGTGATCTTCTACGGCTTGCCGCATAATTTCAATTTGTTGCTGCGAAAACCATTTTTTTAGATTTTCATCAGATATTAAAATTTCGCCTGAAATAATGTGATGTAATTCTCTGCTTTTTTCAATGCCAATATCATGATATGCCGCAATTACATAAACCATATTTACGTCAACATCAAATTGTTGAGCAAGCGTTAAACTGTCGTCAATCACTTTTTGAATATGATTGATACTGTGTCCGCTGTCTAAAACGCCATATCGCGGTAGTATGTTTTGTTCTACGTAATGTTTTAATTCAGGAATTATATCCATGTATTTTGTATTTATAATTTCAATCTACAAATGTATTGTTTTTTTAAGATTTTTTGGATTTTTCAATCAATAGTCGCCCCTCAAAAAGGATATAAACCATTTATTAATAAGCAATTATGAATGAAAATCAGATGAAGAAATTGCAAGGTTTTGCGCAATACATTGTAAAACACTGCAAATATTATTCCAAAATCATTAAATCAGACATTTACAGTTCATACCAACAAAAGCTTCGAAACTGTCCCTGGCGGGACAGCCAACATGCTAAAATCTGTTAGGTTGTCTTCTCTAATTGCTTTGTATTTAACATTAACCATTTTATTGTTTATTTGTTTGTTTGTCATTCCGACCGAAGCGGAGGAACCGAAGATCGGCGCAACCAATCTGTAACAGATTTTTCGACAGGCTTAAAATGACGTTCTCTTAATTTTGAACTGATTAATCATTAAACGTTAATCATTATTTTACAAATATGGAATTTGCATATGCATAGTTTGTTCCATCTGTAAGCGCAGTAGCCACACCGTTTTTCCATACTTTGGCTACAGTTTTGTTTCCACTATATTCGTATCCTGCAACATATACATCGCTGTCCGACACGAAAACCGAATTTGCATATGCAGAGTTTGTTCCGTCTGTAAGCGCAGTTACCACACCGTTTTTCCATACTTTGGCTACATAATAGTTGTTTCCGTTATCTTCGTATCCTGCCGCATATACATCGCTGCCCGACACAAAAACGGAATTTACACGTGCATCTTTTGTTCCATCGGTAAGCGCAGTAGCAGCGCCGTTTTTCCATACTTTGGCTACATAATAGTTGTTTTCATTACGTTCGTATCCTGCAACATATACATCAGACGTTCGTACCGTTACGGCGCAGACGGCAGTTTTGCCGTTGGCAGTTGTAGCGGTAATTGTAGCCGAGCCTGCAGCTACAGCGGTTACTGTTCCATTGGTAACGCTTGCTACTGTTGGTGCGCTGCTTGTCCAAGTTACGGTTTTG
Source organism: Prevotellaceae bacterium (assembly GCA_031269545.1). Classification (GTDB taxonomy): domain Bacteria; phylum Bacteroidota; class Bacteroidia; order Bacteroidales; family UBA932; genus JAIRKV01. Next base: position 91 of record JAISYZ010000030.1, on the reverse strand, counting down.
TCGGCTGCATTGTCGGGCGTTACGGTTGCTGTCAGCGTTTCGTTTGCGCCAACAGTAAGGTCGAGAGTTGTTTTGTTGAGTGTTACGCCGC
>JAISYZ010000247.1 GCA_031269545.1 Prevotellaceae bacterium | reverse complement strand
ACGAAAATACTGCAAAACAAAATGTTCATTGTTAATTATAATGCGAAGCATGAAATTGAGCATCTTGGCGTATCGCTTTTCAGTAACGAGACCAAAGAACTGATCAATAAACCAATATGCAATTTTGTAGAGCGTATCCTGCTGGATTTGTTGTTGCACGAAAAAAAGGGGATGTTGCAATGGAAGTTGGACGAGTTTCACATCACACTGACAAATACCGGTATTCCTATCGAGCCGGTCAAAAATCTGGCGCTACTGCTGAACAGCATGAAAGAGCCGGTACAGTTTGTATTGAATCAGGAAGATAAAAAATACAGGATTGTGTGGTTTTTTGAAACCGGCAACGGTTTGGATATGACATTTCCCGCCAACAGGGAACTGATTTTCGGCACCAATAAGAAGGAGTCTGATTATCAGTTAAGTGAAACGCTATCCATACAACATTGTACAGATAGCGCTGTAACTCGTTACTATTTTCCGGAAACAAGGTTCGATTCCATTCAGCCGAAAACAGGTTTTTCCGTGCGCAAAGGCCGTTTTTTTATGTTGAAACAACTTAACAGCGATCGGCTATGCCAACAGGGCGAAAATAATCGGTTTTATCCTGTTTTCGATGTTCGTTATCCGGAAATATCCCTGAAAAATCTGTTGTTGACCCCGCAACTCAAAAGTTCATTACAGTTACACATTAAACATAGGATGTATGGCAGGTTTACTCCCGAATTTACTATTGCACTTAATGATTTTACCTGTTTTTTTCAGAAAGAATATGAAAGTTATTGCTTTGTAGAGCGTACTGAGAAGGGTGTTTTAGAAGCAACATTAATACTTCACAACAGACGGTATAACTACATTCACATGTTGCTTGTCACCACCACTCCCGAAACATTGTTTAAACCGGATGGCATATTACAGGCCGATTTTTCGACCAATATTCCGCAAGATAATATTAAAAGTTTGTTTTAACTAATTACGAATAAGAATATGAAAAAAAGAAAGTTTTTTTTAATCCTGTCAACGATGATGTTTTGGGCATATTATGCTCAAGCGCAATTTGACGTTAAACTTTACATTACAGATGGCATTGCCGATACGGTGGTTAAATCCGCTATTGAGCACAACGGCTCGTTGTTGTTGAGCGAAATCGGCAAGGCTTTTTTAGAAGAACGAACGCCTGAATTTACGGGTATTGCTGTTTCTCCCGAAGCATCCAAAACCATACTGGATATTTGGAGTAATACGAGTATAATGAATTGCAGCATTTCGGAACTGAACAGAAAATGTCTGAAACGATACGACGGAGGATATCAAGTGAGGGATATTCCCATTTTGATGCTTGATGTTAATATACCAGAATCAGACAGGCAACAGGAAATTTGTATAAATTTTACCGCAGAGGGATCGATAGATGAAATTTTTATCTCCAAAGATGCGCATCGTATTGCCTCTATTTTGACAGAGGGGATGGAAGTGCAGGAAGGAAGACGCAGACAGCGTATCCAGAACTTTGTGGAAGAATTCCGTACGGCTTATAATACCAAAGATTGGAAGTTTCTGAATACGGTGTATGGCAATGATGCAATTATTATCTCCGGTAAAGTTATAAAAATAATACCCAATAGCGATGCCGCCATAAAAGTGCCGCAGGAACGGATACAATATGTTACACAAACCAAGGAGCAGTATATGCAAAAGTTAAAATATATTTTTGCAACAGTGAAATATATCAATTTGGAATTTGCGGAAATTGAAGTACAGCAACACCCAAAATATCATGAAATATATGGCGTTGTATTCAAACAAAATTGGAATACAACTTACGCCAATGGTGATGGATATAAAGATGTGGGTTATGTCTTTTTGATGATGGATTTCAAAGATGAAAATAATCCGATAATTCATGTCCGTACATGGCAGCCCGAAAAATATAATGGACAAGAATTAAAGAAAGGTGAAATTTTTAGAGTAACTTCTTTTAATATAAATAATCGATGAAAACAAAAACTATAATTTATTTATTATTGTTGTGCTTTACATACAATTTGGTTCTTGCTCAAGAGCTTGTTTGTGACACTGTTCCTGTTGATAAATCCACTATATGTTCTCTTGGAGAAACAGATGCATGTATTACAATTATTGCCGACAAATCTTTGGAACTTGGCTTTCGATCAACCAATGAGAATTTGGAAGATTTTTTGTCAAATAAAGAAAATATTGGTTCAAAGGTACATTATTATTTGCATTTTAAGACAACTCCACCTTATAATTTTGACAGAACATTTGAAGTGTTTACTAAAAAAAATACTAATCCATTGGTGCTTGATTTATCTTACTTATTGCCAAAAGAATTAAGAATTTATTCGATTACAGCAATTCCATGTTATGACCCCGTTTTTCGGGAAGGTAATACATTGTTTTTGGCAGGAAAATATCGGGCAGCGAGGGAAAAATATGTAAATGCGCAATCTTGTTTTGATGCGCCTTTGGATGGGGAATTGGAGAAAAAAATCGTGCAGATTGATTCCATTATGGCGTGGATAGAGAAAGCCGACGAAAGCACGTTACTGCTGGATTATAATACTGCGATAACTTATTACTGGAAGATCATTTTAGTTAATTCTTTCGACCAGCAGGTTGTAAATAAAAGAAACGCAGTCATACAAAAACAGATGGCACATTGCAATAAATGTTTAATAACTGCTGACAAGTATCATAAGGAAGGGGAATACGACAGGGCAATGGAAATATATCAAAGAGCCATAAATCAGGATTGTAACAATAAAAAAGATTTTCTGGCTAAAATTGACGAAGTCAAAAAACGTATCGAATCACGGAAAAACAAATACAGGGTTTTCACCTATGAATTGGGTCTCAATAAACTTGAAAACCCCGATCTGATGCTGCCGATATCCTTCTCGACTGGCAAGTATCTTGACTATAAAGTGGGCGGTTATTTTACATTTGTTACCAATCCTGCTTTTTTCAATATGCTTCGCTCCGATTATTCCAAAGCAATGCAGGCCGACATCGGTATTTCTTTCGGCATGAATTTCAGACCGATTAAACCGAAAATAACTAAATATGTTCCGCTGTGGCTTCATTTTGGCACGGGTTATACTTTTATGGGCGCTTATGTTTACAAAGATGCTTCCGGCGAAGATATACGTTACGACGGCGGAGATCTCCCCGACGCCAAACTAAAGGTGGTCCCTTATCATGCCATTCCGTTTGAGACAGGTGTATTGATAAAAATCAAGAGGTTGGCTTTGCGCTATACTTTTCAGTATCGTTTTGCTACTGAACTTGATACACGTGAATATATGAGTCCATACGTGCATAGTTTTGGCATAGGTATTTGTTATTAAACTTTAATGTTATGAATATGACCTTTTCCGCAAACTTCACGCGAACAAAAACAGGCTAAATCCCATTTGGATAAAATATGGATACAATACGAATATTCCGTATTATTGCGGCTCAAATCGTATCATTTTAGATTTGGGTGTTTCGTATCATTTCCGTATCTTTGCGGCTCAAATCGTATCACTTCCAATAAGTATGGATAATAAGGTATTTGATTTTAAGATAAATATTGATTGGGGCTTAATAGATGCAATCAGTGCAATAGACCGCTTCGATTCGGAATGGACAGCGATTGAACGGCGCGAAGGGCAAAGTTTGAAACAACTCAA
>JAISYZ010000242.1 GCA_031269545.1 Prevotellaceae bacterium | reverse complement strand
AAATCGCGCACTTCTCTGTCTGTTCCTACCCACGAATTGAGAGCGGCAACTGCTTCCTGCTTGGCGATAAACTTCTGCAAAAAGTGCAGTTCGCCGTAAAGTCCCTGCTGTTCTGACGGAGTTAAGCCCTCGCCTTTCAGTTTTTCAAAAAGTGCCTGCCACTTTTCGAGTTGGTTAATAATCGTTCTGACAACCTGCTTTTCGGAACGCAACGACAAAACGGACTGTATCATATTTTCGCACATTACAGCGAAAACATCGCGGCTTTGATAATGCAAAAGTTTGATAACAAGCAAGTTGTTGTTAAGAAACGAATTATCGTGTGTCAAAGTAACCTGCAAATCGCGCAGGTTTAAGAATGGGAAAATAGCAATGTGAATACTTTTATCGAAAGACAAAGCAATGCCGCAATGCCTTTCAGGATTTTGAAAAACGGCGTAAATATACAGTTCGGAATCGTTTGTATATAGCCGTTTTAACAGTCCTGTTTCGTTGGACTGTTCAATGCTTGCCCATATTTCCAATATATCATTGTTCATCGTCTTCTAAATTATCATTGTTATCGTCAAAATCAATTTCAGATTGATAGTATTCGTTTGCCAAAGCGGTGTTAATTGCAAATTCAACGGTATGTTCCGTATTGCTTTTCGGAAAAACAATTGCAAAACCGATTATTACATCATCGCCCGACTGAAAAATAATTTTTTCGGGTATCGGCTGTTTTGTTTTTTCGTCTTTCGGATTTGCGCCCAAAGGGTCAAGCGGGTAAATAATCAACAATGGATTGTTTACACTGCGGTACGATTCTCTGACAAGTTTTGGTTTCGGATATGTCTTTTTCCAATCTCTATCCTGCTTTGAAATTCGCAATGCCTCTTCAAAATCTGCATTATCCAAATCAATAAATTCATCTGTCGGATTTCCGACAATGTGATTTTTCTTGATTACATAAGTATCGGTGTCGCCTGCTGTGTTTCGGGTAAAACAGCCCGAAATAATCTGACTTGACACCGTAAATTTCTTTTCAGGATTGGCTTTGTTCATTAAAGCAACACGCCACGAGCCGAGTTCTCCCGCCTGATTGAGTTTGCGAATAAAGTTGCTGATAAGTGTTAAATCAACCTTTGCAAGTTGCGGTGCAACGGTAAATTCGGAAAAGAATTTAAGAATAGCTGCGGGCAAAACATTCGACCAAAGATAATCATTGCTGTCCTTGATAATAGGGTTTCCGAATTTTGAAAGGAAGTTTTGAGTTGCAACCAAATTCTTACGAATTATGCCTTTATCGGTTGGCAGTTGGTAAGTTTCAACTAAACGACCTGACCACGACACTTGTATTCTATCCACATTACGCATTTTTGTAATTGCCGTAATTTGCAGTTGTCCGGGGTGGGTGCGTACTTTCAGAGCGTATTTTTCGGGCGTTGCCTTTGCGTTCCACATTGCATCAAATTCTTCCCGCAAATCTTCGCTTGCCATTGTAATGTGCCGGAACCACTCGTTGAGTTCGCTGCTTGTGAATAGACGGCACAAATCTACATAGCCGGGGCGGTAACCAAACCAACGCCCCATTTGCATAAGTGTATCGTACATTTTTGAGGCACGCAAAAAGTAACTTACTGACAACCCTTCCAAGGTCAAGCCCCGCGAAAGTTTGTCGCCGCCGATAGCAATTACCGAAATTCCTGTCTTTTCGTTTTCGTAATACTCCAAAGCATCAGCAGACTTTCCATTGATTGACATTATTTTGATTTTCTGCACGGCTTTGTACAAACAGGGCTTTATATCTTCCCACTTATGCACTTTCATTTTGCTGTCAATATCTCTGAATGAGGAATTTAATATATTTTGCGTTGTAGTGCAGTACGAAGTATAATTGTCTGTATCAACTTCAAAAATGGCTCTAAACTGTTCCAAAATTCCGCTGTCTTCCTGTTCAATGCCTCGTTTGTAGAAACGAAACAATTTTTCTACAACCTCTTTCAGTGAGTTTTGCCAAATTAAATAACGCGAAATGTGTATCAGCATTGAGTTGTGTTTGTTTTCCTGTCCTCGTGCAATGCGGATAGCACAAGTAACAATGAAACATTTAATCGCTGTTTGCAACGATTCGGGCAATGACGCGGGCGTTTCATCGTTTTTATTGTGTTTGTCAGGAAAAAACTCTCGGTAATCGTCTATTTTGCGGACAATGGGCAACAAATCATCGCTGCTTTCGTCCGCTTCCAACGAAGTGCCAAAGATTTTTTCAGCACCTATATAATTGCTTGGTGAGGGCAGATTTATGATAAAATCACGCGGAAATAAATCGTCCTTATCAAGTGGAATAAAGATATTGGCAAACGGCGTAGCCGTGTAGCCAACATAACCAAAACGGTAGAAATGTCCTGTTATTTTTCTTATCCAACCGTTTATCGCTGTCGGAGCTTCGTCTGCCTTTTTTGTATTGATTGAGGCGTTATCAGCCTCATCATCAATAATCAACAAAGATTTATTGGTGATTTTCTTTTCGCCGTTAATATCTTCCGCCTGCGAAAGCAACCAAGTATTCAGGCGTTTCAAAACTGTTGAATTTTTCTTAACAACGAGCAAAATGGGGTTTGAAACATCAAAACTAACTCCGCCTGCACTATCGGTTAATGACTTTTTGAAATCAGAATCTATTGTTGTAATCGAAATTGCGGTGTTGTTTCTGTCTAAAACTCCAACGCCAATTCTGTTATTTTCATCTTGTCGCCACGCTCTGTCGTGTTTTGTGTCGAATCCTAAAAAGTCCTCGTCCAAACGGTGCTGTGTCTGGCTGCGTAAATTGTTGTGCAGTCCTGCCAAAACGATAATCAGGTTAAAGCCCGCATCTGCGGCTTTGCAAATCAGCCCTGTGTAATTGGCTGTTTTTCCTGACTGTACCTGCCCGACAACCAACCCTTTTTTATCAATGCCTTTCTTGTTACGAATTGTGGGGTTGTAAAGTTTATCCAAAATATCGTCTGTAAGACGGTCTATTTCGTCAATCACTTTCGGGGCGAAGCTCTTTGTGTTTTGCAGATAGGTTATATATCTGTTCCAAAATTTCCAATCGCCTTTCTGGTGGTTTGCTTTGAAATCCCGCAGCCAAGGTTCGTTACGCTCGCTGTCAAAAAGCATTTTGTATTCTTCCTGTCTGACATTGTACAGCCGCAACAATTCAATATGCAGTTGGTTTTTGTCAATGGAAGAAAACAAAGGCATTGCCAAACACTGCTCAATGGCAGTATTTATTTCACTGTCGGTTACGCTCGACTTTTCGCCTATTATGGCTCTGCAAATATTTAGTGGCTTATCAATCATATTTCTTCTATTAATTCTATTAGGTGTGGAAAATTATTAAACGGCTCCATATTGGCAAGCAAAAGTTTTATTTGATCTACACTTTTGCCGCTTGCCTTTTGGGCATTGTATATTTGCTTTATCCAAGTTTTAACCAAATCCTCGTTGTTATTTTCAAATGGCTCCGCAATTTCGCCTTCCGATTCTTTAATAAAAATAGATTTGGTTGGAATTGTTTCTTCAATTAAACGAAATAAAGATTCTATTGCTCTTTCGGGTTTAGTTTTTGCCATTTCTACAAGTTCTTTCACGAGCAAGTGATTTCGATTTACCTCAAATAAAATCTTGGTTCCTTGTTTCTTGGGTTGCCACAATAAATGGAACTCCTGCCCATTTCTTATTTTATATAATTTCCCTCTATGCCGAAATACTTCTTCAGCCTTTTTCCTTACCGTACTTGCATAAGATTTAATGCGTTCTTGTATTTCAAACGGGAGTCGAGCCGTAGATTTCTTTATATCTATTAGCCATTCATTATCAGATTGATTAGGCAAGTCAATTTGTATGCGAGCTAATTGATAATGAACTTCTTTTCTGAAAAGTCCTAACCAATCGCCCGCTAATAATAAGCGTTTGCTACGATAAACGTAAAAACCTTGTTGAGCAACCCATCCCTTTATTCCTCCTGCATCCAAGTGTTCTTCTTTTGTAAAGTAACTTTTATGAGGCAACACATATCCTTTCACAAATGTATGGCTATCCAAGTAATCATCAGAAAATAATTGAGTTTGGCTTTTAGTTGTAACAAAAGGATTCCACGGTTTAACTTCGTGTCCCCAACAAAAAAGTTTCACACTTTTTTCTTCGATAAATCTGTGAAAAGTCATTGCAAGGTGCTGTTTGACTTTAGCCATTTGAGCCAAGAACTTGTCCTTTACAATTTCATTTGATTGTAATGTGTCAGGTGGAATAATGCGGTCTAAATCAGTCCATATCACAAGCGTACCCGATTCCAATTTGTCAAGAGCGTGTAAAAAATCGTCTGCGATTGGGTAGCGAATGAGTTCCCACTTGTTCGTTTTATTGACATAATTCAAATCCCAAATCCAATAAATTGGGGCAAAACCTGCTTTCTTACTGACTACAATAAGTTTTTGGCACTGCGAAAATGAGGCGGTTTTCAAACCCAAACCGAAACGCCCCAAATCTTTTTCCGGTCGCTTGTCCATTGGATTTTTTGCGCCCGGCTTCATTGCCTGTACAAGTTCCTCGTTATTCATTCCGCAACCGTCATCTAATATTGTAATGACGGAATTTCCGCCGTTCCATTCGGAGCTAAACCATATATTTTTTGCATTTGCAGAAATGGAATTATCTATAACATCGGCAACTGCTGTTTCCAAGTTATAACCGATAGCCCTAAATGTGAGTATCATCGAGGAGGCGCACGGCTCTGCTGCGGTAGTTTCTATATCATTGTAATTCATACGGCAAATTGTTCTTTTAATTCAACTGCAATTTTATGAGCCAAAACCACAGGAACAGCATTACCTATTTGCTTAAATGCTGCACTTCTGCTGCCCTCAAAATAGAAATCGTCAGGGAACGATTGCAGGCGGGCAGCTTCACGAATGGTTATTGAGCGTACATTTTCTATTGTCGGGTTTAATACAGGATAAATATAATAATGTCCGTCCATCGCAATGTGAGCAACAACGGTATGACAACAACCGTAAGGGTCAACCAC
>JAISYZ010000237.1 GCA_031269545.1 Prevotellaceae bacterium | reverse complement strand
TTTTCATTCTGACGAATTTTCCGTTGTGAAGTACTACTTCGTGATAAAAATTATCAACAGGAGTTTTTAACAAATGCAAATCAATGAGTTTTTGCCCCAGCGTTGCATATTTGTCAAATGTTTCTTTGTGGGTTGTCATTGGAACGGCAGGAAAATCGGTTTTCAGAAATTCAACGTATTTTTCTCTGTATCTTTTTGAATGTAGAACGCCGTAGATGTAAGCGAGAATTTCTTCGGGAGCGGGATTGAAGGTCAGTTTTTTTATGTAATTTTTGATGAATTTTTCGGTGAAATTAGCATATTTTTCTCCTTCGCCCTTAAAATCAAGTTGCAGCATTTCGGGATGTTTCGCGCCATTGTAGAAATAAAGCGGTGCAATATATGTCCATTCGCGAGATTTTAATGAAACAGTACAACCCTCAGCCATTTTATCAACGACAAAAATATTTTGCCATTTTTCCCCAAATAATTGGCGGGAAAAACACAACCCGATATTGCCTTTTTCAAAATGCTTGGCAGTTTCGTAACGGGGATATGCAATAAAACCCTTTGAAATTTTTGATAATGAAGTGATTCTGTTGTCAAAAGGGCGATATGCAATTTCTTGCGGATTATAATTTGTCAACAAATCTTCTTTTGCTTTTTCGATTGTCCAATCCCGGCTGTCGCTAACATTATATTTCGCGGCAATTTCAGGTTTATATAAAGGACGTATTTCATCTGCAAGCTTTTCTAATGATTTTTGCGAATAATGCAAAACGAAATCATCATTCTTTGTCTGTATTCCGCTGTTGTAGGAATTAAAAATATCCGTCAATTTCCAAAACTTTTTATATTGTTTTATGTTCGAAAATTTTTTGTCGGTAAACCAAAAATATTGACTTTCGGAAGGAATAATTTTCTTCCATCGCACCGTTTTAAAACCGGTATTTTCAAGAAACGCCAATTTTTCGGCGCGGGAAATTAAATTGTTATCAAGTGTAGAAAAATAAAATACAGGCTTAGGCGGTGCAACTTCTTTGCGCGGCTTGTCAAAATTCAACGTTTGCTCTACTTTTGGAGTAATGGTTTTTGCTTTTTTGTACTTTACAAAAAACGAAATGGAAACGCCCACCATAATATCAAAGATATTTTTGTCGTTGTCGCCTTTGCGCGTGTTGCCGTGCAAATTGAGGATGTAAATTTCGTCGAAAGTATTGTACAAATGTTCGCGCATTTTGCGGTGAGTAACGCCGTCGAGAAAACTGTTGTTGGTAATTATTCCAACAATTCCATGTCCATTTTTTTCGATTTTTCGCTCGGCAAAACGGATAAATTTAATGTACAAATCGTCAAGATTTATTTTTTTCTCATTCAGTCCGTCTTTGTATTTTTGCAATTCGGCGTCAATTATATCGCTCTTCTCCCGACTTTTCCCGTTAAAGTACGGTGGATTTCCTATAATTGCTAAAATTTCTTCCACATCTTTAACCGATTGTGATTTCTCGTATTCGTTTTTCAAATACGGCAAAAGTTCGCTGATTGAATGTTGACTAATGTCAAGCGTATTTGTGAGATAAATACCCAAACGCTCATTTTTTTCAGTATCTAAAACAATGCCTTTTTCTTTCAAAAAGCGCGTTAAAACCGTATGTGCAATTATGTAAGGCGTAAAAAGCAACTCAAAGCCGTAAATATCATTTTTTACTTTCTGTTTTACTATGCTTTTGTCTAAGCTATCCGGATTTTCAGGAATAATTTGCTCTAAAATGGAATGAATAAAAGTACCTGTACCGCACGCAAAATCAAGAATTTTTATGTTTAAATCGCGATAGCCGTCATACAATTTGAATTTATCTCTTATTAAATGATTCACGCCGCGTGTAATGAAATCGGTTGCTTCGCTTGGCGTGTAATAAACGCCGCCTTCTTTACGGTTTTCCGTTCCGCGAAACTTGTCGTATTGAGCCAAAAAGTCTTCGTAAAGATAAACGGCAATGTTTTGTTTTCCGCTGTTGATTTTCAAAAATTCATTTGTTATTGCCACCGTATCAATCAAATTGATGTTCTTTCCAATGTTGGTGAGCGCAATTTTTATTTCTGTTGGCAAATTCCAGCTCACATAACCCTGTTCCAAAAATTCATGAAGCAGGCGGTATTCGTCGGGAATATTTTCAAGATAATTCAGCTTTTGTTCGTTCAACTGTTCGTCTGTATCCAAGCGTGCAAGCAGCAGTCCATACACGAGCGACTGTGCGTAAACATCGCAAAAATCAGCCAATTCGTAATGGTAATTGATAGATTTTTCGTATTCGCCGAAAAGTCCTCTGAATTTGGTGTAAAAACTTTCGGTTGCGTTTGTTTTGTCTGCAATGTATTCACGCAGCGCCACCGAATAGTAGAAACTTTGCGCGGCAAGCGCCGTAGCAAGCGATTTTTTAGTTTTTATATATGGATATTTGTAATTGTAAAAATCCTGTAAAAGCGTTACGAAGTCAAACAGTGTTTTTGTGTCGGCGGCAAGCGTAATATCGTGCTGCTTTTTGCCTTCCTGCAACAGAATGAAACGCTTATAATTGGTTATGATAATGTTTTCGCAGGTTTTGGAATACTTTTTAATTTGCGCGCTTTCAATTAATTTATCAAGATTAAAAGACGGCTTTTTACATTCAATAAAACCTATCAGACTTTTGAAAAGTGTGTCGGCGTCGTTCCACACGAAAAAGTCGGGCATACCGTCAATTTCAATTCCGCTTCGGCGATCTTCCTGTACAATGGAAGTTTTGTTCAAAAATGGAATTTGCAACGTATTGAAAAGTGTTTCAAACGGCGTTCGGTATTCTATTTCTTCGCCGTTTGGACGTGTTGCCATGTATGCAAGGTAAGTTTGTACCTGCGGTTCGATTGCCGCTATTAAAGATTCGTGCTGCATGTTGAAAATTTTATTTACAAAGGTATGATTTTAATGTTAATTATCAAACATTTTCTTTATCTCATGTTTAAGCAGATTCAAAGATTAAATACATCTTTTGCTAAAATATTGCGCTAAAAGTTGTATGTTTAAAATTTTTCGTACATTTGCGCACTTTTATGATGTGGCAAAATATTAATAAAGAAAATTATGGCTGTAAAAAAAACAAATACAACAAATACAACAAAATCTCCGACTAAAAAATCGGCAGATAAAAAAACTGTTGCAACAAAAAAAGTTGTGAAAACAACCAAAACCGAAGTTAAAAAACCTGTTGTAAAAAAATCAGCAAAAGCAGTTAAATCTGATGGTAAAAAAACTGCGAAAAAAGCAACAACACTAAAAAGAATTGTAAAAGCAACAGCAACCAAAGGTAAAATAATAATACTTGTGGACGAAACAGCACAACCAGCCGTTAAAAAAACCGCAAGTAAAAAAATTGTAAAAAAAACTGTCGTTAAAAAAACAAAGCCGACAGATAAAAAAACAATAAAAAAAGCAAGAGCAGCAAAAAAAATTCCAAAAGAAACAAAAACTACAGTTCAAAAAGTTGAGAAACAGACAACTCCGATAGAAACAGCAGAAACGGTAGCAACAAATAAACCGAAAGAGAAACTCGCTGTTAAAAAGATTGCGGCAAAAGAAGTTGCAAAACTGACGCCACAAACGTTAACGGCAAAAAAAATTGAAGAACCGCAATCGCCAAGAATAAGATATTCGGACTCAGAACTTGCCGATTTCAAACAGATAATTATTGACAGACTGGAAAAAGAAAGAAACAATTACGAACTTTTGAAATCGACAATATCGCACGGCGGAAGCAACGACACAGAAGATACTTCGCCATCGTTCAAAGTTTTGGAAGACGGAGCGGCAACCTTGTCGAAAGAAGAATCAGGACAGCAACTCGAAAGAATAAAAAAATTCATTTTAGACTTGGAAAGAGCATTGGTTCGCATCGAAAACAAAACTTACGGAATTTGTCGCGAAACAGGCAAACTGATTTCAAAAGAACGTTTATATGCCGTTCCTCATGCAACATTGAGCATAGAAGCAAAAAATAAAAGATAAAAATTTTAAATTAATCCACGACTCGAGGAATAACAAACTCGAGTCGTTTTTTTTAATACAAAAACCGAATCATGTCAATAAACAAAAAATCGATATTCGCAATATCAACCATTATCATAATCTTACTTATCGACCAGATTGTCAAAATATTAGTGAAAACTAACATGTCGCTTGGCGAAAGCATAAATGTATTTGGCAACTGGTTTCAGATATGTTTCACCGAAAATTCGGGATTTGCATTCGGCATGGAATTTGGCGGACAATGGGGAAAACTTTTTCTGTCGATTTTCAGAATATTTATGATTTTTGCAGTAGCATGGTTTTTGGTAAAGATAATTCGTCAAGGATATTCTACTGCGCTCATCATAAGCATTTCAGCCTTACTTGCCGGCGCAGCGGGAAATATTATCGACAGCGTTTTTTACGGACAAATTTTCAGTGATTCTTACGGACATGTTGCAACGATGTTTCCCGAAGGCGGAGGTTATGCGCCGCTTCTTCACGGCAGAGTTGTTGACATGCTTTATTTTCCGATAATTACAGGACACTTTCCCGACTGGTTTCCGTTTTGGGGAGGCGGTGAATTTACGTTTTTCAGCCCGATATTCAACATTGCCGACTCGGCAATAACCGTTTCTATATTTTACATTCTAATATTTCAAAGAAAAACTGTATCAAAACTGTTGAAATAACTGTTTCGTGCAAATTGCTTAATTACAGAAAATTATCAAATTTGTTTGTAATAAAACCCAAGATGAATAAAATTTAAATGATTATTTAGTTGCCCTTAAAAAAGAATATAAATTATTTATTAACAGATAATTATGAATGAAAATCAGGTGAAAATATTCTTTCATAATCATTAAATCAAAAAAATACAGTTC
>JAISYZ010000131.1 GCA_031269545.1 Prevotellaceae bacterium | reverse complement strand
CTTTCGAGTGTTCTTACATTATTTTCATTTGTATAAACAAAGGTTCCGAGATAATCAAAACCCTTGCCTGCGCTGTCAACTGCGCCTGCCTTTGTGCCATCGGCTATGTATCGGTATGTGGCTTTCACTGTGTCGTTTTTCATTATTTGATACGGCAAATTTAGCAAATTATTTCTATTTTACAAATTTCTCTGTTATTATAAACTGCGAAACGCCTTTTGTAAATACTTACAAATTAGCAGCCTGATTTTATGCTTTTTTAACTAAAATTATTTGGTTGTTATCATAGAATGCGGACGAAAAAACGAAAAAAGGGGGTAAAATCACCGCCAAAGGCAAACTGCACAAACAGTACGAATTTGGAAATAAAGTTGGCTTGATAACAGGCGGTAAAAGAGGCAAAAAATTATTTTGGCGACACTGGGCTTTACAAGAAATTCCTACGGTGGCAACACAATATAACCGACACTTAATCGAATGTAAAACAATAACATATCCCTTCCCGAATAACTTGCATACGACAGAGGCGGGAAAGGAAAATTGGAAATAAAACGAGTTTCTTAATCTTTATCATTACAAACTTTATTCTTACCTTTGCAGTATAAATTGAAATATGAAATTCAAATTACAAAATACCGATAATCAAACAAAAGCGCGGGCTGGAATAATTACTACAGATCATGGCGATATTGAAACTCCAATATTTATGCCTGTCGGAACTGTCGGCAGCGTAAAAGGCGTGTTTCATCGCGATCTTATAAACGAAGTACATGCACAAATAATTCTCGGAAATACTTATCATCTATATTTGCGCCCGACTGCAACAATACTTGAAAAAGCAGGCGGATTACACAAATTTATTTCGTGGAACAAACCTATACTTACCGACAGCGGCGGATTTCAGGTTTTTTCGCTTGCTGCAAATCGAAAACTTACGGAACATGGTTGCGAATTTCGTTCACATATCGATGGCTCAAAACATTTTTTTACGCCTGAATCGGTGATTGATATTCAACGAACAATCGGAGCCGACATTATCATGGCATTTGACGAATGTCCTCCGGGAACGGCATCGCACGATTATGCCGAAAAATCGTTAACTCTTACTCAAAAATGGCTCGAAAGGTGCATAAAACAATTCAACAATACTCAGCCAAAATACGGTTACAGTCAGGCATTATTTCCTGTTGTGCAAGGCTGCGTTTACAAAGATTTGCGTTTACGTTCAGCCGAACATGCAGTAAAGCAAAATTGCGAAGGTTACGCAATAGGAGGACTTGCGGTTGGCGAACCTGTCGAACAAATGTACGAAATGGTTGATTATGTTTCAGATATTCTTCCCGTCGACAAGCCTCGTTACCTTATGGGAGTCGGCACGCCTGCAAACATTCTTGAAAATATTTCACTTGGCGTTGATATGTTCGATTGCGTAATGCCAACGCGCAATGGACGTAATGGAATGTTGTTTACAGGTGAAGGTATCATAAACATAAGAAATCAAAAATGGAACGACGATTTTTCTCCAATAGATGCTAATGGAACTGCCTTTGTCGATACAGTTTACAGCAAAGCCTATCTGCGGCATTTATTTGTTGCAGGCGAAATGCTCGGCGCACAAATTGCAAGTATGCATAATATTGCGTTTTATTTGTGGCTCGTAAACGAAGCAAGAAAACAAATTATTGCAGGCGATTTTTTATCGTGGAAAAATATGATGATAACAAAAATTACACAACGTCTGTGATTTTTAATTATCTTTGCAGAGTAAAAATGATATGAAATTCAACGGAAAACTCAAAATATTAGACTGGTACATAATACGTAAATTCATAGGAACGTATTTTTTTTCACTGTTATTGATTATCTGTATCATTGTTGTTTTCGATTTGAGCGAGAAAATAGAAAAATTTATCAACAATGTTCCGATGTCTGCCATTATATTTGATTACTATTTACGATTGATACCTTATTATGCAAGTTTGTTTTCGCCATTATTTGTATTTATCACAGTAATATTTTTCACATCAAAAATGGCATCGAATACTGAGATTGTCGCCATACTGTCGAGCGGCGTAAGTTTTAAACGACTTTTATATCCTTATTTCATATCATCGTTCATATTAGCAACATTCAGCCTTGTCTTGAATCTGTTTATCATTCCGCCATCGACAAAAATACGCCAGGATTTTGAAAATACATATATTCGCCGAGCATACGTCAACAATGAGAATAATATTCATTTTCAACTCAGTAAGAATGAATATGTGTATATGGCATCATTCAATACATTCGGACGAATAGCACAAAAATTTTCGCTGGAAAGGCTCGAAAACGGAGAATTGAAATCGAAACTTATGTCTGATTATGCGCAATACGATACTGTTAAAAATTCGTGGCACATTCACGAATATTTTATCCGCACGATTAGTGAAACAGGACAAGATTCAATTTCAAAAGGTTATGATTTGGACACAGTAATAAATCTGAATTATGCCGATCTTGCTTCGCGCGATAATGTTGTCGAAGCAATGGATTTTTTTGAACTGCGCGATTATTACCGACAGCAGGTTTTGCGCGGCGCAGGTAATACCAACGGTATCTTGATTGAACAGTATCAGCGTGTTGCTATGCCGTTTTCTACGTTTATTCTTACTTTGATAGGAGTATCGCTGTCGTCTCGAAAAGTGCGTGGCGGAATAGGTTTGCATATAGGTCTGGGTATAGGTTTGGGATTTACTTATATACTGTTTATGCAATTCTGTAAAATGTTCGTACAGGGAGGATTGACAACTGCTGGCGTTGCCGTGTGGATTCCCAATATTATTTTTGCAGCAATAGGATTTATTCTCTACAAAATAGCGCCGAAATAGCAAACAGTCATTTTGTTTTCAAAAGTAAATAATCAATAATTACTTTCTCCTTAACAAGCAAAATGTGTATCTTTGATATCGTGAACAGTTAGAACTTTCTTAACGCCTTCTGGTCTTTTTGTTGTGAATTGCTTTCAAAAATTTGTATCTTTGACATCGTGAACAGTCCATGCCGCGCATAGTATAACAAGGTTTTGTTGTGAATTGCTTTCAAAAATTTGTATCTTTGACATCGTGAACAGTGAATTAACAGACATAACAATAAAATATGAGTTGTGAATTGCTTTCAAAAATTTGTATCTTTGACATCGTGAACAGTAAAAACAAGCGGATCGCCATTCATAATAGAGTTGTGAATTGCTTTCAAAAATTTGTATCTTTGACATCGTGAACAGTGTAGTACTCTATCAGGAGGGCATCATGTCCGTTGTGAATTGCTTTCAAAAATTTGTATCTTTGACATCGTGAACAGTCATGCAGAAAGGGGAACGAATAAGTAAACGGTTGTGAATTGCTTTCAAAAATTTGTATCTTTGACATCGTGAACAGTAAACTGTGGAAAGTGTCATGAATGCAGAAAGTTGTGAATTGCTTTCAAAAATTTGTATCTTTGACATCGTGAACAGTATATTGTGTGTATCACTCAGATACACAAATATTTGCAACGATTTTTAGAAATTAAAAAAGACTGTTTACTAAAATGAAAATCCCACTTATAAAGCGGGATTTTCATTTGTAACTAATCAATACAACAAAATTTTTACTTATACCAAAACGGCATCAAAACAGTCTGAAATATCAATCTGTTTTATTGGTAACCAATTTATACAAATTGCATTTTGATAGCAGTCTGGTATTAGCAGAAACTTATTAAAAGCAAAGTCTGTATTTGCAATTATTATGAACTGTCAAAAAAAGAGGCTGTCCCACTTTTAAGACAGCCCCTTCCACTATCAAATAAACATTAACAAATCAATTCATAAAAGAAAAACGAATGATTTAATTATATCTCAATTTTCGTCCAATGCGTAAAACAGTTTTCGTTGTAATTTTGTTCAATGCACAAATGCGTTTTATCGACACGCCTGTACGAAGTGAAATTTTGCTGAGAGTATCGCCTTTTTTTATTGTCCAAAAACGCGCTTTTGCCTGTTCTATAACGTGTTCAAAAGTTTTTTTAGCGCTCATGCAATAAACTTCTGCTTTTGGCTTGTGATTTTCAAAATCAATAACATCTTCGGGATTTACTGGATTTCCCAAGTATCTTATTTCCCAATGCAAATGCGAACCTGTTGAACGTCCTGTATTTCCTCCGAGAGCAATAATATCGCCGGGTTCGACAATCTGATTTTTTTCAACAAGTACCTTGCTCAGATGTCCGTAAACAGTTTCCAAACCGTTGTAATGACGAATTACTATGAAGTTTCCATATCCTTTGCGGCGTCCGTTATTTCCTGTAACGCGCACCATTCCGCGCATTGGAGCAACAACAGTGTCGCCTGTCAACAGTTTCAGGTCTATTCCGTTATGGCTTCTGCCTCTCCGATAACCGAATTTTGATGTTATATGCATTGGTTTTTTCAAAGGATAAACAAAATCAGACAGTTCAAATCTAATCGTATCGCCCAGTTTGTTTACATCTACGTTGTAAGGATTAACTTTTGAATTTGACCAGAAAGGATAAATATCATGGGCTGGAATATTGTAATCAATGGTTGAATCGTTATTCTTCAAATTTTTCTCGTCTGCATATACTTCTGCATCTTCACCGCCGCCAATATCAATTTCGTCAAAATCTTCTTCATTTTCTTCTTCATCAATTTGGTCATTTTCGGCATCTTCTGTTAGTAAATTGACATTGTTGATATAAATGGTGTCGAATATTTTCTGCGTAATTTGCTTTTTGGTAATTCTTATTGCATAACCATCCATAAAAATTGTGTCGCAGGCAGTTATGATGGTATCGCGTTCGTTGATCAGCGATTTTATTGATTTTGTTGCAATGGCGTTTGCTCCGACTTGCGCTGTCATTATCAATGGCAGAAACATCACAATGATAATCAATAATATTTTTTTGTAATTTGTCATGATATATTTTTATGTATCTATGTTTGCATATTTTGCATGTGTTTCGATAAATTCGCGGCGCGGCGGCACATCATCTCCCATAAGCATTGAGAAAATTCTGTCGGCTTCGGCAACGTTGTCAATTGTTACCTGTCGTAAAATTCTGTTTTCGGGATTCATTGTTGTTTCCCACAGTTGTTCAGGATTCATTTCGCCCAACCCTTTATAGCGCTGTACCGCTATTCCCGATTCTTTTCCTTTGCCCATTTCGTCAATTGCACGCAGTCTGTCGTCTTCGGTCCAGCAGTAACGCGCATCTTTTCCTTTTTTTACCAGATACAATGGCGGAGCTGCAATATAAAGGTATCCGTTTTGTATAAGTTCTTTCATATAACGGAAAAAGAATGTCATAATCAGAGTGTCAATATGGCTTCCGTCAACATCGGCATCTGTCATTATTATTACTTTGTGGTAACGAAGTTTTTCCATGTTCAGCGCTTTTGAATCTTCTTCTGTTCCTATTGTAACGCCAAGCGCCGTGTATATATTTCTGATTTCTTCGCTTTCAAAGACTTTATGTTCCATTGCTTTTTCCACGTTCAGGATTTTACCTCTGAGCGGAAGGATTGCCTGAAACAGTCTGTCGCGTCCGCTTTTTGCAGAGCCTCCTGCCGAATCACCTTCGACCAAAAACAATTCACACTTTGCTGGATCTCTGCTCGAACAGTCGGCAAGTTTTCCCGGCAATCCGCTGCCCGAAAGCGGCGATTTTCGCTGAACCATTTCGCGAGCTTTACGTGCTGCATTGCGTGCTGTTGCCGCCAGAATTATTTTTTCGATAATTATTTTTGCATCTTTTGGATTTTCTTCCAGATAATATTCGAGTGCGGCGCTTGTTGCCTGCGACACAACTGCCTGCACTTCGCTGTTCCCGAGTTTTGTTTTTGTTTGCCCTTCAAACTGCGGCTCGGCAACTTTTACTGAAATTATTGCTGTTAAACCTTCGCGAAAATCGGCAGGATCAATATCAAATTTCAATTTTGACAGAAATCCGTTTTTTTCGGCGAAATTTTTCAATGTTGTTGTAAGTCCGCGCCTAAATCCCGTAAGATGACTGCCGCCTTCTATTGTGTTGATATTGTTTACGTAAGAATGAATATTTTCGGTATATCCCGAATTGTACTGCATTGCAATTTCTACGGGGATTCCTGCTTTTTCCGTTTCAAGATATATCGGAGTTTCTGTCAGGTGTACGCGATTTCCATCAAGATATTGAACAAATTCTTTCAGTCCATCCTTTGAGTAGAAACTGTCGTGTACGAATATTTTTTCTTCACTTCCTTCGATTTCTATTTCGTTTCGATAATCTGTAATATTAAGTCTGATACCTTTATTTAAATACGCAAGTTCGCGCAATCGCGATGCAAGAATATCGTATTTATATTCCAAAGTCGTTGTAAAAATTTCAGGATCGGGATGAAAAGTTATTGTTGTTCCTGTTCTGTCGCTTTCGCCTACAACTTTTACATCGTATTGCGGAATACCTTTTCTGTATTCTTGTCTGAAATGTTCGCCGTTCTGAAAAACATCAGCAATCAAAAGCGTTGAAAGAGCATTTACGCACGATACTCCTACTCCATGCAAACCGCCGGAAACTTTATAGCTTCCTTTGTCGAACTTACCGCCTGCATGAAGCATTGTAAGTACAATTTCCAATGCCGATTTGTTTTCTTTTTTGTGTATTCCGGTAGGAATCCCGCGTCCGTTGTCAACTACGGTTATCGAATTATCCTTGTTTATATAAACATCTATCTCCGTGCAATATCCTGCAAGCGCTTCGTCAATTGAGTTGTCAACAACTTCGTAAACCAAGTGATGCAAACCTCTTTCGCCTATATCGCCGATGTACATTGATGGACGTTTTCTGACAGCCTCCAATCCTTCTAAAACCTGAATATTGTCAGCCGTATAATTTTCAGTCTGTTTAATGTTTTGTAACTCTAAATCTGTATTCTCCAATTCTGTCATAGTATTTATGTGAAAATATGAAATTCGTGTGATATATTATATATTCTGACTTGCAAAGGTATAAAAATACTTTCATATTACAATTTTTTTTATTAACAATGGCTGTTATTATTTTGAAACAAAGTATTTTACTATCTTATTTTGTGTGAATGAATATTGATTATTTAATGATCTACGATTTAAATATTTAATGATTAACAATTTTTAATTATTTCACATGACAATTCTATGGCTTTATTATGAATTAAAGAACTAATTTTGTAAAACAGTAAATTTTATAAAAAACATAAAAATAATGGACTTTTTAGAACTCGTAAAGAAACGCCAAAGCGTGCGTAAATATTCTTCGCAACATATTGAGGAAGAAAAGATAAATCGCTGTATAGAAGCGGCAAGGCTTGCTCCTTCGGCATGTAATGCTCAACCATGGAAATTTATAATCGTTGACGAACCCGAATTGAAACTGAAAGTTGCCGCCGCAAGCGAATCAAATGTTCTGGGATTCAATAAATTTACAAAAGATTGTCCTGTGATTATTGCCGTTGTTCGCGAAGCGCCAAACATAACATCAAAATTGGGAATGATTATCAAAGATAAGCCTTACCCGATAATGGATATAGGAATTGCCGTTTCGCACTTCTGTTTGCAGGCTACAGCCGAAAATCTGGGAACTTGCATTATTGGCTGGTTTAACGAAAAAAAAATAAAAAAATTGCTCGGCATTCCTAAACGAAAGCGGTTGGATTTGCTGATTTCGGTAGGATATGCGGCAGATGAAACAATTTTAACGAAACAAAGAAAAAACGCCGAACAAATGTCAGCGCGAAACAAGTATGAGTAATATTGTATTAATTTACAGATAATTGCGTATCTTTTCTCTATAAATTTTATAACAATTTTTTATCCGACTGTGAATAAAAATCATCGTTTTATTTTATACTTGTCGAATAAAATAATTTACTGACAGCATTATTTATTAAGATATTTTTTTGCTTTTTCAATCAGTTCATCATTCACGCCAAGTATTTCGGCTATGCGTATTGCTTCGTGCGGAACGTTTGCTTGCGCTTCTTCGACAAGAGAATAATCAATATGCTGTTCTATGTTTTTTTCGTTTATAAAATCATTGGTAGCAATCAATCCGCGCACACGCAAACGGCGGCAGTCGGATGTAATTTTATCGTAATGCGTAGTGATAAAACTGCAAACATTATGTTCGCAAAGAATATCGAGCATGGCATTTACTATGGCGCTGCCTTCGGCTGGATTTGTTGTTCGGGCAAGTTCGTCAATCAAAACAAGCAAAGGTTTGCACGTATTGATTTCGGATAATATTTTGTTTATGTTTTTCATTTCTGCCGCAAACGACGACAAACCCTGTAAATGATTTTGTTCATCGTCCATGCAAATCATTATTTCGTCAACAAGTGCAATTTCGGCTTCAGTTGCAGGCACATAAAATCCGTATTGACAAAGATATTGCGACAGTGCAAGAGTTTTCAGAAGAACGGTTTTGCCGCCCATGTTTATACCTGTAATCAAAGTCGGATATTGACCAAACGAAATATCTACAGGCTGATATTTTTTGCCTTGCCCGTGCAACAAATTTTTTATCTGCGGATTGAACAGCGCTTTATATGATGTATTTTTATCAACAATGCGAGGTTTGCAAAAATGCTCGGTGCGAGCCTGTTTTGCTTTTGCTATGAGTATGTCCAAATATGCTATTTGCGATAATGCCATGTTTAGATCATGAGCATGTGGCTGTAAACTTTCGCAAAGTTGTTTACGGATTTCATCTTCAATTTCAATTATTTTTTGATATGATTCGGGCGACTGGTTTTCGGCTTTTCCTTTCAGTGATTTTCGCAAAACGGCAAGTTTATCTGAATAAGCATCGTAGATATAAAATGTTGCTATTCGCATTTTTTCGGGATCAAGGATATTTATTGCATTCGACAAATCGGGCAAATCAATCAAATTCAATTCGGATAAAAGTTGCTTTACGTCATCGGCTATTATTGCAAATTTTTTTATTTCAAACAGTTCCACATCGCTCAATATTATTGAATTTACAAGATTTTGTAAAGTCCCGCCCACATCCAAAACTTGCGAAAGTTTGGTTTCGACATCCGAAAACGTTTTGTCGTTTTGAGGATTATCAAGCAATGATATTGTTTCTTCGATTTTATTTAATTCGCTTTCGATTTTATCCTTATCGGTTATGAATTTTTGCAAATATAGATAACGTTTCGACAAAGAAGATTTCAAGTCCAATTTGTTAATCAGATAGAAAAATCCCAGATTGTCATTTGTCAATTTTCGCAGTGCGGCTATGTTGTTTGAATTATTTGTCATTAAGCAATTATTAATTGTTATCGGGATGAAAAACTAATAATTACGATAATAATTTTGAATAAACCTTGCCAAATTATTGTATATCGGAACAGTGAATTGCACAAACATTTCTTGCGGAGGCGGAGGCGTTGACAGTTCGGCACGTCTGCACATATCCAATTCTTTTCTGCTCAATGCGCGTTCGTCTCCGTTGAAAGATGCATACGAATCAGTCCACACATAGGTACCGGGAAATCGTTGTTGCGCAAGCGTCGTATTTGTTCGATAATCAATAATAAATGCATCAAGAATGCCTTTTGATGAAATTTCAATCTGCCTTACTGTAATTTTGGCTTTTACCGTTCCGTAAACATCGTGCGATACGCCTTTATCATCTTTATATGTTCCTGTTTTTATGCTGTCGCGTTTTACTTCATACGAATTGCGACTTTCGCGTACTTGTCCTACAACAAAATCGAGAAAACGCAAGCGAATTATCTGGTCGGGTTGCAGCCTCATGTTTTCGGCTTCTTCGGGCGAAAATATATTGATAAATTCGTTGCGTATGGAAGTTGAAAAATATTCGAAAACCTTGTTTTGAAAAAAGTCAGCGCTTATTTTATACTGTCCTTCGACAGGTATTTGTTCCAATACAACTTTAAGAGTTGCCATCCATTTGGCTTCGTTCAATTTATCTATCACATCCTTATATCCGTGAATTATTGAATTTGTTTTTTGAAATTGCACATAAGCCTGTCGTGCGGCAGAGCGTGTTCCAATGCGAAGATTACCGACTCCAAGCATATAACTTTCTTCAGCTGCCATATTACGCGCCGATTCGAGTTGCGAACTGTAATAACCGGCATTGGGAATTATTTGCAAAGCGGCAGGACAGCGTGAAATCTGCTCGGCAATATTGTTCATTGCAAGATATAATTCAAATATTTTTTGATAACGATTGTTATCTGATGCTGATTTCAATAAATGTTCGGCTTCTTTTTCGGTATAACTTACAGCCAGCGGATAGGCTTGCGACAAAGCGTTCGATGCTTTTGCATTGTCGGGAGATGAACGCAATTTATCAATTGCCTGCAAACATGCAGTATAATACTTTCCTTGCGTCAACGCTTGCATACCTGTGCTTTTACAACCTGCGGCAAGCACAATAGTTAATGCTACGGCAATAAACAAATTCAATGTTTTCATATAGACTCTTTTTTTAATTAGAAATATTTTAAAAATCACGACAAAGATATTATATTATTTTAGTATTAACAACTAATTTTTTATCAAAATTCATATAAATTAATCCTGTTTGGAAAATTAAATTCAAAATTTTTGAAAGATATATTACCTTTGTACAATAATAAGTACAAAACAATATCAACAACTATTATGTAAAACATTTAATAATGTTGATTAAAAGATTATACGCAAAAAATAATTTTACAAATATTACGAATTTTATAAACCAAATAATAATATGCAAAAAAGTAAGATAGGATTAGATTTTGAAAAAGTTAAACATGCAAAGCAAGTTGCCAAAAACATTGCAGATGATGTACAAAAATTTGTTGAAAATTACACGACTGTTGCTGTCGAACGCACTGTTTGCCGTCTTTTGGGTATAGATGGAATTGACGAAAACGGCGTTCCACTGCCAAATATTTTAGTTGACGAAATCAAAGAAAAAGGAGTTTTGGGCGAAGGAATAATGTTCTTTGTCGGCAATGCAATGCTCGAAACAGGTTTGAATCCTCAACAAATAGCCGAAAAAGTTGCAAAAAACGAACTTGAAATAACACGATTGCCTGTTCGTTCACAACCTGAAATCGAAACAGTATTGAAACCTGTTATCGATGCAAATATTGAACGTATAAATAAACGCAAAGACAGGCGTACTCATTATTTGGAAACTGTCGGCGAAGGCACGAAACCATATCTTTATGTGATTGTTGCAACAGGAAATATTTACGAAGATGTTGTTCAGGCTCAGGCGGCAGCGCGTCAGGGAGCGGATATTATCGCAGTGATTCGTACAACAGGACAGAGCCTGCTCGATTATGTTCCTTACGGCGCGACAACAGAAGGCTTTGGCGGAACTTATGCAACTCAGGAAAATTTCCGCATAATGCGTACCGCACTTGACGAAGTAAGCGAAGAAGTAGGCAGATACATTCGTTTGTGTAACTACTGTTCGGGATTGTGTATGCCCGAAATTGCAGCAATGGGAGCGCTCGAAGGTTTGGATGTAATGCTCAACGATGCTCTTTACGGCATTTTGTTTCGCGACATAAACATGCAACGAACGCTTATCGATCAATATTTTTCGAGAATTATCAATGGTTTTGCAGGAGTGATAATAAATACAGGCGAAGACAATTACCTGACCACAGCCGATGCTTACGAGCAAGCCCATACGGTTTTGGCTTCGGATTTTATCAACGAACAGTTGGCTCTTATTGCAGGATTGCCCGAACAGCAAATGGGTTTGGGACATGCTTTTGAAATGGATCCGCAACTCGAAAACGGTTTCCTCTATGAATTGGCTCAAGCGCAAATGACACGCGAAATATTCCCCAATGCGCCGCTTAAATATATGCCGCCTACAAAATTTATGACAGGAAATATTTTTCGCGGACATATCCAAGACGCACTTTTCAACATGATAGG
The DNA here is from genome assembly GCA_031269545.1 of Prevotellaceae bacterium. Taxonomy (GTDB): domain Bacteria; phylum Bacteroidota; class Bacteroidia; order Bacteroidales; family UBA932; genus JAIRKV01. The sequence goes on along the minus strand of JAISYZ010000131.1, from coordinate 39,182 downwards.
AATTTGGACAAATCAAGGATTGCAATTACTTGGGATGCCAACCGAAGCAATTCATACTCCATTTATGAGCGATCGTTATCTGTCTATCGAGAATGCAAAATACATATTCAATAATATGAAAAACATAGGAGACGATATAGAGTTCAAAAAAGATGGTATAATGCAAAACCGCGCCCAAAAAGTTCTTGATGATGCAATCGCCCTGCTCGAAGCGCTTGAAAAAGAAAGTTTATTTACGGCATTGGAAAAAGGGATATTTGGAGATGTAAAACGCTCGAAAACAGGAGGTAAAGGTTTGGATGGCGTAAGTCCAAAAGGCAAAAAATATTTTAATTCATTTGTGAAATTAATGAAAGCAAACAATGAATAGAAAATTAATTTAACAATTCTATTTTTGAAAATATAGGATTTAATAAAAAAGACATTCTGTAATATGAATGTCTTTTTTTGTGCCCAGGACAAGACTCGAACTTGCACACCTCAATCGGCGCCACCCCCTCAAAGTGGTGTGTCTACCAATTCCACCACCTGGGCATTTTGGCTTGCAAAGATACAATATTTTATTGATTTAATACAACAATATTGCAAAAATTTTACTCGCCAAACCTGCAAATCAAAAAACAAAACCCTTGCATTTACAAAGGTTTTATCTTGTTTTCTGTGCCCGAAACAGGGCTCGAACCTGCACAACCTTGCGGTCGCTAGTCCCTGAAACTAGTGCGTCTGCCAATTCCGCCATTCGGGCAATGACGGCGCAAATGTACAAAATAATTATGAATAAAAAATATTTATCCTGATAAACATTATTTGAATATTTATTTTTGTACCTTTGCACTGAAATCAATATCAATACAAAAACAATTGAAAAAGAAGATAAACATATTTGCTATTGTATCCAATTTTATAAAACGCTGTATAAAATTTGTTACGCGCGACATTTGGTATCTTACGAGAGAAAAACCAAGTCGCAACGATACGTTTCTTGCCCGACAGTTGAAAATAATAATAATCGCGATACGCTCGTTTGTCGAAGATAAAATTACAGTACGCGCTTCGGCGCTAACGTATTATACGTTGATGTCGCTGGTTCCTGTTGTAGCATTGGTTTTTGCCATGGCAAAAGGTTTTAATTACGAAAACGAACTCAGGACTTTTTTGTTTGAAAATTTTTCGGAACAGCAGGATATTGTACAATGGGTGCTGAATTTTGTTGATTCTACTTTGAAAAACACAAAAAACGGACTTATTGCAGGCATAGGAATTATCATGCTTTTGTGGGCTTGCCTGAAATTGCTGATTCATATCGAAGAATCGTTTAACCATGTATGGAATGTAAAAAATCCGCGTTCGTGGAAAAACCGTATTACAAATTATCTGGCTGTATTTATTATTGCGCCTGTATTTTTGATGGTATCAATCAGCGTTTCGCTTGCTGTAAATCACGATGTAAGTGGAATATCATCTTCGCTGTCGTTTCTCGACAGTATCAGTCCTGTGCTGAACATTTTGTACGAATGTATTCCTTATATTTCAGTGTGGATTTTATTTGCGTTGATTTATAAATTTATGCCCAACACACGAGTAAAATTTTCACATGCCTTGCTTGCAGGAATCATTGCAGGTTCTTTGTTTCAGTTGACTCAGGATTTATACGTTTATTCGCAAGTTTCGATTACGAAATTCAGCGCAATTTACGGAACATTTGCTGCCATACCTTTATTTCTGATGTGGGCGCAGTTAAGTTGGCTTATTGTATTGCTCGGCGCCGAACTTGCTTTTGCCTATCAAAATATAGATAATTACGAAAGCGAAAAAGAATCGGAACATACGAGTTTTTATCAACGTAAAATATTTGCATTACTAATTGCGCGAATAATTGTGCTTAATTTCAAAAATGAAAACACTCCGCTGGAAATATCCGATATTTCGGAAAAACTTTCGTTGCCGACACGCATTATCCGTACGGTTGTAAACAGTTTGGTCGAATCGGGAATACTTTCGGAAGTTATTTCAAAAACCGACAGGGAATATGGTTATCAACCTGCGTTTGACATAAATAAAATGACTGTTGCAACAGTTTTTTCGCATTTGGAAAAATTAAATAACAGCGATTTAGCTTCGGATAACGACTCTTATAATGATATTTCAAAATTAATAGATACAATATGGATTGATTTTGAAAATTCTCCCGAAAACAAACTCCTGACAGATATGTAAATTATTGATTATTATTATAAAATTAGATTTTCACAAGTAATTTTTAAGCAGGATAAGCAAGGAATTTGCTTTCGGATTTTTGCGGTTTTTCTTTATATTTGATAATCTGATAATTTTATTTGCATTTACAAAAATAAAATTTTATTCTTTGATTGCCACATTATTACAATAGTATCATTTTAAAACACAGTAATTTTTGCAAGATATTTTTATTCATTTGTGTTTAATCCAAAATTTAATATTAACTTTGTAAACTTAATAATCAAATATGTTATGAATATGAAAAAAATAATGATTCTGTTATTAACGACATTGTTTCTGCAACCTGTTTCGGCTCAAAATTTTTCGCAAAAATTCGGTAAAGTTACAATGGACGAACTTCAAATGGAAACATACGACAAAGCGCCCGATGCCGAAGCGGTGATTTTATACGAAAATGTTGATATGTATTACAACATCTCGAACAGTTTTAACCTCGTTTACGATTATAAGATAAAAGTTAAAATTTTGAAAAAAGAAGGAACATCATGGGGCGATGGTGAAATTATTTTGTACAACAGAGGCTCATCCGACGAATTTTTGTCGGGATTGAAAGCGTCATCATATAATCTTGTAAATGGAAAAATTGTAGAAAGCGAATTGAAAAAAGATTATATTTTCAAAGAAAAAATAGATGAAAAACGTACGCGAGTAAAATTTTCAATACCCGAAGTGCAAGTCGGCTCGGTGATTGAATACAAGTATAAAATCACATCCGATTATATTTTTTCAATTCCTCATTTAAATGTGCAACATTCAATTCCTGTGATATACAGCAAATTCAATGTTGCTGTTCCCGAATATTTCAAATTTGGTTTGAATGTGAAAGGTTATCACAGGTTGAATATACAGCGCGAAAAAGGAAATTATAATGCGGGAGGATATTTTTTTAGCACCGATATAGTTATGTGTGAAGCCGAGCACATTCCTGCATTAAAAGGTGATTCATATATCTGGTGTCTTGACGATTTTAAAACAAAAGTCGAATTTGAACTTTCATCAATCGAAATACCCGGACAAATGACTAAATCATACGCAAACAGTTGGAAAGCAGTAAACGAAACTCTCGAAAAGTCAGATTTCAATTCAAATCTGAAAACATCATATCCGTTCAAAAAGGAAGTAGAGGCAATCAAAGAATCTAACGCAAGCGAAAAGGAAAAGGTAAGAAGTATTTTGAAACTCGTTCAGTCGAAAATGAAATACAACGGACGCTATTCGTTATCGTCAAACAGTCCGCGTCAGGCAGCCGAAAAAGGCACAGGCACAAGCGCCGAAATCAATTTTGTATTACATTCGGCTTTGCGCGATGCCGATTTTGATGTTGTTCCTATTTTGCTAAATCCTCGCAGTTTCGGGCGATTGCCTTTGGCTAAACCCACAATTGACAAAATAAATACTTTCATTGTTCGAGTAACATTAAACGGTGAATATCTGTATCTTGATGGAACAAATCCTTATTCCGACATTAATGTTTTACCGCCGAATTTACTTGTTGACAAGGCAAGAATTTACAAAGTAAACGATGACAGCGGCTGGGTTAATTTGACAAACATCTCGAAAAGCGTATCATCAATATCTGTTTTAGTAAATATCAGCAACGAAAACGAATTGTCGGGAACTATACGCAGAACTTATACAAATCAGGCAGCATATTCTTTTGCAAACAATTATGAAAAGTATAAAACAAAAGAAGAATATATTGAGTCGGTAGAAAAAGAATTTTCGATACAAGTAAACGATGTTGAAGTAAAAGGACTTGACTCACTGGTTATAAACGAAACAATTTTATTTACATCAACAGTGAATTCTACCGATGAATACATTTATTTAAATTCTACTGTTTTTCCGTTTATGACCGAAAACAAACTGAAACAACAGGAAAGAATTTTACCCGTAGAATTTAATTATCAGGTAACGTATAATATAATTTGCGGAATTATTCTTCCGACAAATTACAGCGTCGAAGAAAAACCCGAAAATATGAATCTGTCGGCTTGCGAAAAGGGCGTAAAATACACATATATTTCACAGGTAACTTTTAATAATATGCAGATTAAATTTTCATATACCGTTGACAGGCTGGTTTTTGCCGCACTGGAATACAAAGATTTAAGCGATTTTTACGGATTGTTGACACAAATGAGCGACAGTCAGATAGTTATAAAGAAAAACCAATAAATAAAACAGTTTAATACGATGAAAAATAAGTTTTTGTTCGTAATAATATTTTTGATTGCATCGGCAAGCGTTTCGGCGCAAAATTATGCAGTTGACAATATTTCCGAAGAATTGAAAAAAAACAGTAATGCAGTTGTTCGATACTCTTATACCGAATTTGTTTACAATGACATGAAATCGGCTACAGAAAAAAATATTTACGTAATAACCGTATTAAACAAGCAGGGAGACGATTTGTCGGACTTTGTATGTTACGGCGACAAATTCAGAACTTTAAAAAACTTTTCGGGCGAAATTTATGATAAGGATGGGAAACTGATGCGAAAAATCAAGCGTTCGGAAATAAAAGAAACAGAATATTCCGAAGGTTTGGCATCCGACAGCAAATATTATTTTCTGTCGCCGCAAACTTCCTATTATCCTTATACAGTAAAATACGAATATGAAACAGGCTGGAAAAATGGAATTTTGTCTTTCCCTGTGTTTTCGCCCGTTTCTGTGTATAATGTAGCAGTTGAAAAAGCAGTATATAAATTAATGCTTCCGAAAAATTGCGAATATTTATCAAAAAACTTTAACACCGATATAAAACCGATTATCAGCAACAGTGGAACATTTGATGTATGCGAATGGACGCTTGATAATTTTGCTGCAATTAAATCCGAATCGCTTTCGCCATCAAGACGACAAATATTTCCGTTGATTTATCTCACTCCAAGCAATTTTTATTACGACAATACAACAGGAAATCAAAACGGTTGGGAAAATTACGGAAAATGGCAATGGTCGCTGCTGCAAAACAGAGATTTATTGCCAGCCGAATTGAAACAGAAAATATTTGAACTGACAAAAGGATTGACAAACCGCGAAAAGGTAAAAGCGCTTTACGATTATCTCGGCAAACATACGCGATATGTAAGTATTCAACTTGGAATAGGCGGCTTGCAACCAATGACTGCCGAAGAAGTTTATAAAAGTAAATTCGGCGACTGTAAAGCGCTTTCAAACTTTATGAAAGCAATGCTGCAAGAATGTGGAATAGAATCTTACTACACCGAAATAAGCACTGTACACAAACAAATATGTAAAGATTATGCATGCGCATTGCAAACAAACCACGTAATATTGCAAGTTCCTCTCGACAATGAAACGCTTTGGCTCGAATGTACAAATCCCGAAGTTCCTTTCGGATATGTTCACGAAGATATTGCAGGACACGATGCTTTGGTTTATAAAAACGGAACTGCACAATTTGTTAATCTTCCCACAAATACTGATTCTCTGAATTTGATGAAGCAAAACGTTACAGTCGATATTAACAATGAAGGTTTTGCCAGCGTTCATGTCGCCAAAAGTTACGAATTGCAACAGTATGAGAGAATTGCGCATATCACAAAGATTGAGGAAAAGGATAAAATAAACCTTTTGCAAAAAATGATTGATTTGCCTCTTTCAACAATAAAAAATCTAAAAATCAACGAAGACAAAAATTCTGTACCTGTCATAGATATTGATTTTGACATTGATGTTTACAAATATGGAAGCATTTCGGGAAGCCGATTTTTTATTCCTGTAAATCCTTTCAACAGAAACTCTCGGAAACTCGACAAGGAACGAAACTTGGATATATACATACAGCGCGGTTATTGCGATATTGACACGATAATTATAAATTTTCCATCAGACATGACAGTCGAAGCGATGCCAAAACCAATATCTATAAAATCTGATTTTGGAAAATACAGTTTCAATGTGAAATACGAAAAAGGGAAAATTGAAATTACTCAAACCTTTCTTTTGCGTTCGGGCGATTATCCCAAAGAGAAATACGAAGAATTAACAGCATTTATGAAAAGTATTTCACAAACCGAAAATTCAAAAATAGTTCTTAAAAAGCAATGATGTAAAAGCATTTACAATTGTAAAAATTACAAACAAATTTTATTTGCAAAAACAACTAATACAAAAACGGCATCAAAACAACCTGAAACATCAATTTATTTTATTGATAATCAATACATACAAATTGCATTTTGATAGCAGTTTGGTATAAATATTTAAATCGTAAATTAATTGGATTTTTTTGTCAGTTCAGTATAAATGTCAAACAGTTGCTTTGCAGCTTTAAATGAAGTCAATTTATCTGACAATACCGCATTTTCATAATCAGAAAGTTTTTCTTTTACGGTTGGGTTTTGGTAAAAATTATCGTGCAGGTATGAATTTATAGTTTCGTACATCCAATATTTTGACTGTCGTAATCTGTTTGTTTTAAAATATCCGTTTTTTTTCGTAAAATTTATATATTCGTTTATCATATTCCATATTTCGGTTAAACCTGTATTTGTTTTAGACGAACAAATAAGTGTCTTTGGTGTCCATCCCGATTCTGACTGTGGCAAAAAATGCATTGCGCTCTGATAGAGAATACGCGATTGTTCGGCTTTCATGACATTTTCGCCATCGGCTTTTGTAATAGCGAGTAAATCTGCCATTTCCATTATTCCTCGTTTTATTCCCTGCAATTCGTCTCCGCCTCCCGAGATTAAAAGCAGCAAAAAGAAATCGACCATGGAATGTACTGCCGTTTCCGACTGCCCAACTCCTACCGTTTCGATAAAAACAACGTCAAAACCTGCAGCCTCGCAAAGGATAAGACTTTCGCGGGTTTTTCGGGCAACTCCTCCAAGCGAGCCTGCTGATGGACTTGGGCGAATAAAAGCATTTTTGTCGGCGCAAAGCGTTTCCATGCGGGTTTTATCGCCAAGAATACTGCCTTTCGAGCGTTCGCTGCTTGGGTCTATTGCAAGTACGGCAAGTTTATATCCTTGCGATGTCAACATTTTTCCGAAAGTTTCGATAAAAGTGCTTTTTCCCGCTCCCGGAACGCCTGTTATTCCTATTCGTATTGATTTTCCCGAATACGGCAAACAGCGTTCAATAACTTCCTGTCCCAATGCATAATGCTGTGGCAACGCACTTTCCACAAGAGTTATGGCTTTACTCAGCATAGTTATATTTTTACATAAAATACCTTCAACAAACTCGTCTGCTGAAGGTATTTTTTGCTGAAATTTCTTAAATCGCGATATTGCGTTCGGATTCACTATTGGTGGCTGTTCTACGCCATCATTAACCTGTAATGCACTCTTTTCAAGAAATGTATTATTCATTAAAGTTTATTCTACAATGTTTCCTCTTAATGCAACATGCGAAACAGGACTGGAAGATACATTCGTTATAATTTCAATATTAAAATCCTGCTGTCCTTTTAATTTTTTAGTATTCAAAACAACTTTTATAACGCCTTCTTCTCCCGGTTTTACCGCTTTGGGATAAGTGATTTTCAGATTATCGCCACTATAATTTATTGCATTAACTGCCAGGATATTCAAATCAGCCTGACCTGCATTTTTAAATCTATATTCGTTTGATACCATCGAACCCTGTTTGATATTATTGAACATATAATTATTGTTCAGAAAATTCAGAACGGGTTTTGCCGTGTTCTCGTCGCCCGACGTCACAGGTATAAGCGTAATTGTTGCTGTCAAGGTTTCCGGTAATTTTTTACCATTGACAAATATTTCAATTTCGCTGATGCTTGTACCGTATTTTGCATTTTTCGTTTGACCGTAAGTTGCTTTTATTACTCCTTTTTCTTTTGGCTGAAGCTTTACCGGTTGAATTTTCAAATAATCGGGAACATTTTTGAAGGATAATTCAACAGGAATGTCGCTGCTGTTATAAACTTTTATTTCGCTTGGTTTGCTTTCTTTTTCGGTTATTATAACGCGAGAAAATGCAAATGCTTTTTCCGACAATCTTATTCCGTCCCATGAAACAGGAAATTCTTCTTCGACAGTAAGCGGCTCTTTGACTACAACGCCCGAAATTGTCAATGATATAAACTTTGGATCTCCATTGCTTGTTACATTAAGATTTTTCTTAAAAGGATACGCACGACCGGCAGGGCGATAAGTTGCATCAACAAATCCCTGTGCGCCCGGTGCTACCGGTTCTTTTGTCCAAGCAGGAGTTGTACATCCGCAGGATGCTGTAACATTTTGTATTGTTACAGGAGCGTCTCCTTTATTGGTGAATGTGAAACGATGCGTTACATTTCCACCTTTTTCGGGAATATTTGAGCCAAAATCATGCGAAGGATTGTCAAATACTATCTTTCCTGTTTGTGCATTAATTGTTGTAAATGCGAATGATAAAGCGACTAACAATAATACTGATTTTAATAAATTTTTCATTTTACTTTTATTTTACAAATGCATAATTTTATTTTTCTTCTTGAACATCAGGAGTTTCTTCAACTTTCGGTTCGATAAGCTCCGGCTGAGTTTCTTCAACTTTCGGTTCAGCAACGACCTCGCCAGATATTATCAGCGTTATCGTTTGAGGATCGCCGTTATTTGTTACCTCCAAACTTTTACTGAAATATCCTACACTCGAAGGATTATAAGTTGCATCAACAAATCCTTGTGCGCCCGGCGCCACCGGTTCTTTTGTCCAAGCGGGAGTTGTACAACCGCAGGATGGTTTAACATTCTGTATCGTTATAGGCGCATCTCCCTGATTGGTGAATACGAAACGGTGCGTTACGCCTCCGCCTTTTTGGTTAACATTTGGTCCAAAATTGTGCGAAGGATTGTCGAATACTATTTTTCCTGTTTGAGCGCTAACTGTTGTAAGAGCAAACGATAAGGCTGTAATTAACAGTGCTGTTTTTAATAAATTTTTCATTTTACTTTTTATTTTTTCAAGTTTATAATTTCATTTTGAGCCACAAAGTTATAATTTTAATATGTATTTCAGTGGCATTTTAAATATTTTAAATATTATTAATATTATTGATTATTAAATCCCGTTAAGATTGTCCGAATATTTTTCTTTGAATTTCAATACTTTATCTTTTAAGAATCAAACAAATACTGTAATTATTTTGACAAATAGAATATTTTATATACTTTTGTAAGATGTTTAATTAAAATTTAATAAAAAATGGCTTACAAAATTAACGAAAACGAATGTACGGCTTGTGGAACGTGTGCAGGCGAATGTCCTGTCGAAGCTATTATTCCGGGAGATGTTTATACCATCGATCCAACTATTTGTACAAGTTGTGGAACTTGTGCCGATTCATGTCCGGTTTCGGCTATCTGTCCGGAATAAGAACACTGTTGTTTTTGAATATTTAGATGGTCGCCGCTTTTTGTGGCGACTTTTTTTAATATATCAAAACGACCTGCTCTGTTCGTTTAAGCAAATTTATAAATTCGGGCGAGCGAATTGTAAGTCCTATTAAACATAATTTGATTTTCATACATTATCAATTTTATAAATCATAAATTTTGTATTTTTACACATAAGACGTACAAGAGCCGATAATGTTACAAAATAAAAAAAAATATTCTGCCAAAATCATCAAATCAAACATTTACAGTTTAGAAATTTATATCAAAAGCGCTGTCAAAACAGCGCTTTTGATACGGTTGAGATAACTATATTTATCTCAGGTTTACATTGGTATGTTATTTTATGAAATCATTATTTCATTATTCAAATCATTCATAACATTCGGTAATATTCAACTAAAAATACATATAAGTTTTATCACTGTCATGTTTAAATATCAATTTATTCAAAAAATCTCGGTGATTTTGAATAAATTTTATGTACTCGAGCCAGTCGTATTCCCAACATTATTTCGTGAGTGTTATTTGAATATTTGCCTATTTCCCCTATGTTGTAATCAAACGAATAACCTATGCGTAAAAAATTCATCAAATCAATGCCTATTATGCCAACTACCGCTTCAGATTTTAATTTTTCATCTGCTCTGTAACTCGCTCCTACCCATGCTTTATTACGATAATGCAACAATAAATTTCCTTCGATATGAGTTGATTTTTTACTGTTTTGCGCAAACAGGGCAGGCGTCAATTCAAAATCTACACCAAGTTCGAATTTATATTTAACGTATCCGTAAAGATGATGTCCCATTGTATTGTAAATGTCTTTTTTTAACACTCTGTTCAAGTGAGTTGCCGACAATCCAGCAGTAAATCGTTCCATATTGTATTCTATTCCGAAGTCGAAATTTGCCGTCCATTTATTTTCCATTTCGTTTGGCAAGTTTGGATTAGGTTCTTCCAACTGTTTTTTTGCCCAGTCAACATTTATATTTAAGGCGCCGGCGCTAAGTCCTAACGACAGATAAGAATTTGTTGATAAATGAACATGATAGGCATAGGATATTTTAAATAATATGTTGCGTTCAAAGCCTATTTTGTCTTTTAAAAGTGTTAGTCCCAGTCCTGATTTTATTTGTTCAAAATAACTGTTTGCAGTTAAATACATCGTTTGCGGAGCGTCAGGAAAGCCTTGCCACTGGTCGCGCCAATGTCCGTAGATGTTGAGGAATCGCGATGCTCCTGTTACAGCAGGATTGTAAGTTGTTCGATTAAACATGTGCTGACTCGTCTGTATGTCAGTTTGCGCAATTGTTAGTATTGGTGTTACAATTATTAAAAAGATTATTAATTTTATTTTCATTTTTATTGTTTAAATTGAAATAGTTCGGTTATTATATTTTCTTTGTATAATGAAATTTGGTTTCTCAATGCTTCATCATACTGTGAATATCTAATGCAATAATGATACAAGCCATCGTTACATTTTATTACTTGGACTTCTTTTCCTGTTACTTTTTGAATTTTCTTTATATCAGAAAAATCGGATTGATTATTGTTGACTGATTTATGTATTCGTATCCACCAACCGCTCATATCCATTACTCCATCAATAGCGACAACCGTTGATATGTCAGGTATTTCCGCATTTTCATTATTGTTTATTCCCAATGTCAATACTTTGAATACTGTACGCCGATTAGCCTGATGTTCCGCTTCATTGTGTGCATTATTTATCCGCAACTGTTCTTTTCCATATCCTTTCCATGATATTTGGTTTGGATTTATTCCTTTTGATATAAAATATTCTACAACCGCTTTTGCACGCCATTCGGATAAGTTCTTATTATAACTGCTGCTGCCTCGCGAATCGGTATGCGAGTTTATTTCGACCGCCATATTCGGATACTGTATGAAATAATTTACATATTTATCCAATTCCTGCTTGGATGATTCTGTTAATCGGAATTTATCAAATTCATAAAAAATATCTTTCATTTCTATTGATACTTTTTCCGAATCCTTAATTGTCAATTTTATCTCATCTTTGGGTAAATAACTGTTTATCTCCAATTCTGAAAAATTTTTCACTCCTTCTGTGGTTATTGATTTTTTTGTCAACAAATAATCTTGCGATGTTATTTGTATATCATATTTTTTGTTTGGTTCGAGATATACAAAATACCCATCCTCTCCTGCTATCGTCTGCTCATATATTTTTTTGTTTCCTTCGGTTATCAATACAGTGTAATCTTTCAACGGTTCTTTAGTTTCGTCATCGTATGCTTTGCCATTGGATATTACAAATCGCGGAGGAAAATTATCAAATATATAAATATCATCGCTGCTTTCAGCATTGTTTCTGTTGCTGACAAACAAACCCGTACTGCTTTTGGAATGATGTACCAGATTGAAATCATCCCAAGACGAGTTGAAAGGAGCGCGAAGGTTAAAGGGCTTGCTAAAATTTCCATCGTCTTCTATATAACTTGCAAATAAATCCAATCCTCCCAATCCGGGATGTCCGTCGGATGCAAAATATAATATGCCGTCTATGAACGATGGAAATACTTCATCGCACGGAGTATTTATGTTCGCTCCCAAATTCACAGGTTTTCCATATTCGCCGTTTTCATTTCTGTCAACATACCATAAATCGGCTCCGCCATATCCGCCTTCCATTACAGAAGTGAAATATATCCTGCGTCCATCGTCGGTTATATAAGGATGTCCTACGCCGTAGGCGTGATTGCCTAATTTCAACTTTCCGCCTTCTTTGTATTTTCCGTTTTTTTCTTCTATCTTCACTATGTAACAGTTTTTATTATTTGTTTCGCAACGCGTACAATATAACTGTCCTGTTTGCATATCGTAACAAAACGTACCTTCATTCGCTTTTGCATCGGATACAGATTCCAGTTTTTCTACTTTTCCATACAAGGAACGCGAATTTTCCGACGCTATATATAAATCGGAATATGGCAATCCTGTTCTGTCTGAAATTTCTTTTTTTAAACTTCCTACTCTTGTGGATGCAAATATCAATTTGTCGCCATAAAATGACAGTCCATATTCGCTTCCACGCGTGTTTAAATGTTCTACCGGTCGTACCGAATATTGTCCGTTTTCTTTTTCGTAAATTACGTATAAATCGCAGGATGCTATCTTTGCTTCTATACGCTTGTCTTGGGGATTTTTATCTTTCGCATCTTTAAATAATATTTTTGCTTCCGAATATTTTCCTTCAAGCATTTGTATGTTACCCAATCCGAAATATAAATCCGCTTCTTCATATCCTGCTCCCTGTGCCTGTAAATACCATTTCTTGGCATCTTCTATTTTATTCATCTTACGGTAACATTCTCCTGTCTTAAACATTATTTCTCCGCGTTTTGATTTTATTTCCGTATTCTTGTTTCGTAAATTAAGCAAATTACGATACATATTTGCCGCTGTATAATACGCTCCGCCCGAAAAGTATAAATCAGCCGTTTTTAATGTTTGTGATATCACTGGTTGTACCGTAATTAATAATAGAACCAATATTGTTACAATAAAATTCTTCTTTCTTTTCTTTTCCATCATTAACTACATTGTTTCACGTTAATATTTCACATATACTGAACGTTTTATTGTTAATATTTTTCCATCCGGCTGTGTTATATGAACTACATATAAATATGTTCCTGATGCTACAAGCGTGCCTTTATATCTTCCATCCCAGCCATCTTTTCCTTTGTACAGTTGAGAACCCCAACGGTTGAACACCTGAATATCATAACCTCGCAACAGTTTATTGTTTGTAGTTTCGTTAGGCGTTATAACATTAGGAACACCGTATTCGGCTATAAATGTTTCCATTCCTGTTAATATGCAGCCATATTCATTTTCAACCTGTACATTTACTTCATTTTCAACTCTTTCGTTGAATATGAATATTTCATACTGATTATATGTTTGCTTAGTCACATCATTTCCATAAGTAAATATGTATTCTTTTGCATAAGAGCCTTCTAATGTTGCCGTTATCGTTATCGGCGTACCTAAAATTACTCTGCTTCCATTTCCAGGAGTATGCGATAATGTAAGTTTTCCTTTCGGCAAAACAACAACTTCCAAATCAAATGTTATGGGAGATGGACAATCGTCTTTTTCCAATGTTAATGTATATATCACTGTTACAGGTATATCCAAATTATTCGTCAATACTTCGCTTATATCGCCCTGTCCTGATGCAAAATTTTCTGATATTCCCGCTACTGCATATCTAATCCATGAAACAGTTATCAAATCAAGATTCGATTGCGGTTCGTAAGTAAACGTTTCGCCCGAACATATCGTGTCTTTCAATTTGCTTGTCAACTGCATATTCGGATAAAGCGTGAGATTCAACATATCTTCATCAGCCTGTGTTGCATTTCCTGCCCAATTCGCATTTTTCCAACTTCCGTAAATCGTCAATGGATTGGAATCGTTTTGATCGCAGGAAATTATTTCTGCCTTGATATTGCCTGTTTGTGCAGTTGTACCTACGTTTTCAGGCAACCATATTACTATTGTCGTATCCGAATTGCCTCGCAATATCGGCAAACTTATATTAGCTATCGCGGGCAACGTTCCTTCGCTCTTAAATTCTATTTCAACATTCGTAGCATCTCCAGGCTTTATATTTGATACTTTTATACTTACGCTGTCTGTCAACGTATTACAAATTGAATATATATCCGTCATAAATTCCAACTTCAATTCTACCTGCGATACATCTATAAATATCGAATCTGTTTCCGAATTACATATCGGGAAGCCTTCTGCTGAACGTACTTCTACCTTGAACCATGTCGGCTCTGTCAAATTGCCTGTCGCAAATGGATAACTGCCGCCTGCATAAGTCCATGCGCTTGCGCTTATTGCACGTCTGTACCATGTAAATCGGTACGGTTCTGCTCCGCCAGTAATATTATCAATACTCAAAACAGTTTCCGTATTATATTGTAATGGCAACGATTCGCTCGATATAATAGCGCCTGTTTCTAATGAATCTATTACCAGCACATGTACCGTATCTATTGCAATTGTCTGACATGCTGAATTATAATATACATACGTTACTAAAAGCGGTTTGTGGTCTGCTGTCGTATTATATAATAAATTGCTTATTGAGCCTGTGCCTTGCAATTCACTTATTCCTGTAGTTGATAATCGTGTCCAAGTGTAAGTTACATCTGTTGCAGTACTTATCGGCGTGAAATCGAAAACATCTCCGCTGCATATTGTATCTGCAATACCTGAATTTATCAAACTTAAATTACTTTGATGTACTGTCAACATTACGCTGTCTTCATCTGCCTGACTTGCAAGTCCCGTCCATCCGGCATTTTTCCAACTTCCGTAAACAGTCGCAGGATTTAAATCCGTCTGATTGCATGATATTATTTCTGCTTTTAACACACCGCTTTGTACAGTAGCGCCTGTGTTAGCAGGTATTATTATCGTAAATACAGTATCTGCCTGTGTTCGTACTTTCGGTAAAGTTACATTTGCTATCGGTGATAAACTTCCTTCGTTGTGGAACGCCACAACTACATCTGTCGCATCTATCTGTCCCGTATTTGTAATTTTTACTTTAAGGCTGTCCGTTTGCACGTTACAAACAACGAAACTCGACGGAATTATATCCAATGTCAATTCAACCTGATCAACCCCAATCAGTATCGAATCGCTCAATACATTACATGAAGACCATAATGGCGAAGAACTGACTTCTACCTTAAACCATGTGGGTACAGTTATCGCGCCTGTTGCTATTGGATTTGTCGTAACCGACATTTGAACCCATGCAGTTGAATTTACCGTGTGGCTATACCATGTGTAAACATAAGGAGTTGCGCCGCCTTCGACATTTGTTAGTGTCAACATTGTGCCTGTATTTCCATAAGGCAATGGTAATGAATTACTTGATACGATAACTCCTATCTTGATAGAATCTACCATCGTTAGATTTATTGTATCCTGCGATATTGACAGGCATCCTCCTGATTCATAAACCAATACATTATACAATCCTACAGAATTTACATAGATATAATCCAAACCTACTCCCCTACTCTGTTCTACGCTATCTTTATACCATACATAAGTAGCATCAGCGCCATAGTTTACCGCATTATCAACATATAATTTAACATCACTGCCTTCGCAGAAAGATGTTACATTTCCTTCGCTTTTCAGTATAGGAGATGTCATAGTGCCCTGACCGTCTTTAATTATCGTTAGTTTGTCCGACTGTGACGAACAGTTATCTACTGTTACTAATATGCTGTAATCGCCTGCTTCCGCTGCATAATAATGTGTCGAAGTCGCTCCCGAGATCGGATTCGTGCCCTTGAACCATTGATAAGATACAGTCGTGCCTGTGTAAGATGTCGTTAATCCCAACATTATGCCTGCATCCGTCCCGCAGATTTCAGTGCCGCCTGATTCTGATAATATTTGCGGAGTGGTTATGCCTGTACCTGTGCCCTGTGTTACCGTCAAGGTATCTGAACCTGAACCGCAGCCATCCGACGAATATACGTAAACGCTGTAAGAACCGGCTTCGTCTGTTGTATATGTATGCAAACCTGCACCGCGCAAAACTTCTGTATCATTCCTGTACCATACATAAACCGCTGTCGAACTGTATGAGCCTGTATTATCTACATATAACATCAAACTGCTCGTGCCTGAACATAATACAGTTATGTCGCCCTGTGATTTTATATCCGGCTTGGCAGTCGCACCTGAACCGTTGTAGCTTACTGTTATTGATGACGAAACAGCCACACATGGCGTGTCCGTAACTTTTATAAAATAATCGCCGGGAGTAGTTGCATTATAATTAATGCTCGTAGCATTGGCAATAATTTGTCCATCTTTGTACCATTGATAAGTAGCAGTTGTATTATATGCGCCTTGATTGTTTAATCTTAACAATACAGATCCTTCTGTTCCACAAATAACAGTACTGCCTGATACCGAAGATACAACAGGATTTGGGAAATCAACATTCTCATCTTTTGTAACCGTTGTATCAGCATAAGACAAACAACCTGTTGTGGTGTTTGTAGCCTGTACTTTATATACACCCGGAGCATTTACAATTAAACTTAATCCTGTTTCTGCAGCAAGAATTGAATTATCTTTATACCATTGATATGATATGCCATTTTCAGGATTTCTAATTTCCAATGTCAATGTATTTACATTTCCACACAGTTCATAGTTTCCATATAAAGACCTTATTTCCGGTTTTTGCGGTATGTCAAAAACATGAAGATAAACAGGCTCGGATAAAACTCTGCAATTAACTTCATTAACAGTTGAAGTGTTGGCTACCATCAATCGGTAATAACCCTGATTTGCCAGAACAGCGCTATCTATGGTGAAAGTGGTATTTATATCTATTAAACTGCTTGTTCCCGAACTTAGCGTAATCCATGTGGCTTGCGGGTCGTTCACGGCGCTGTATTCCCAGCGATATAACAATTCACTTCCCGAGCTTGTATAAGTGCCATCGTCTTCGTAAGATGCCTCGAATGTATAAGACGAACCTGTACAAACCGTATCTGCCGATTCATTTTCTACCGTTATGGGAGGAACGCACAAACGTATTTCTATATCATCCATTGCAAAATCGTTACCAGGAGACCTCAATTCTTGATTATAGATTTTAAGAGTCAATTCGCTATGACCTTGATTATCAAACCCAAAACCGTAATTTCTCCATTTCACAGAGTCAGCTGGATCTCTTGGAATTGTCGGGGTAATATAATATCCAAGAACATTATTATCATCATCCAACAATTCGAATTTTAAAACAGGATCGTATAGAGCGGTCGTGTTACTTTTAGGTATAACATTTGCCACCCAAACTGAAAAATATAATTGCTTTACATTATCGCATAAACCTGTGATTCTTTTTTCGTAGAATTTGATCGGAGTTGTGGATGCATCTACTAAAAACATATATCCGCGAGTTGTATCGCGGAGATGAGTATGATCGCTGAATTTTTGTTGCCACGCATAGGAAGGCGCGTTATTTATATATTTTACAAGAGCATATTCATTAGGATTTAATCTGTCCGTTTTTTTAAAAGTATAGTCTGTTACTCCTGCTGGTAATTTCACATCCGTATCACCTATTCTCGGATCTAAAATGTCATTCCCTCCGAAGTCTTCGCGGAACAATAGTTGTCCATCAACAGCGCAACCGACAGGCTCAATACTTCCGCAATTAGTTTCCAATGATATATTTACAGTGATCCGTGGAAATGTTTTCCCTTTATATACAGGTTCGACATAAAATGTTTGCGTTGGAAACTCATCTTTTGTAATCAAAATACTGTCTGCCGCTGCCGCCTGTACAAGCATATTGTTACTGTCGTACCAAAAATATTTTACGTCGTTTATCGGTTTCATACCTACATAAATTTTTGTAGTTTCGCAAACCATATAACTTTCTGACAGCGGTTTTGATATAAGAGTATATAATATTGCCGCTTTTGTAGCCGAAAAATATTGTATCGTATAAATAGCGCTGTCGATACCGAATGTGTTGTTGTCGGGGGTATATGTAACAGTGTTGTCAGGGTTTACTGTCAAACTGCCGCGATGCAAGCCCAAAACTGTAATATAATCTACTGTGAATTGTGTTAAGTCGGAGCAACATGCCAAACTGTCGTTTGCCAAAATATTAACGGTGCGAGGTTTATTATAATCAACCGTCGCCATATCGTTATAGGCTTCCATGGTTTTAACATGAAGATAAACAGAATCGGATACAACTCTGCAATTAGCTGCATTAATAGTTGAAGCGTTGGCAACTATCAAACGGTAATAACCCTGATTTGCCACGCTAATATTATTTATAGTATATATTGAATTTAATGTTGTTAAACTGCTTGTTCCCTGATTTACTGTAGTCCATTGAGGATCGCTTACGGCTCTGTATTCCCATCGATATGACAATTCACTTCCCGTACTTGTGTAAGTGCCATCGTCGGTATAAGAAGCTTCGAATGTATAAGAAGAACCTATACAAACCGTATCTGCCGATTTGTTTTCTATCGTTATGGGAGGAACGCACAAACGTATTTCTATGTCATCTAATGCAAAATCGTTACCAGTAGAACCAGTACCATCATTAAAGATTTTAAGAGTCAATTCGCTAAGTCCTTGAGGATCAAAGTCAAAACCGTAATTTCTCCATTGTATATTGTTTTCTGGATCTCTCGGAATAATCTGAGTTGTATAGGTTTTAACAACAATACCGGCGCCATTCGACAATTCAAATTTCAATATGGGATCATGAGGTATAGTTTGACCTGTCCAAGTGGACATTATCTCGTTTGCCACCCATACCGAAAAGTACAATTTATTTATATTATTGCACAAGCCTGTTATTTTTTTTTCGTAGAATTTGCCCGGACTACTAGAAGCATCTACCAAAAACATGTATCCGCGAGTTGTATCGTTGGGATAAGTATGATCGCTGAATCGCTGGTGCCATGGTGGATATAGATTATTTACATATTTTACAAGCGCATATTGCTCAGGGTCTATTTTATCTGTTTCTCTAAAAGTATAGGTTGTTACATCTGCTGGTAATTTCACAGTCGAACCACCGATTCTCGGATTTGAAATGTCATTTCCTCCGAAGTCTTCGTGGAACAACAGTTGTCCTTCAACAATGCAACCGAAAGGGTCAACACTTCCGCAAGTACTTTCCATGAACACAACTAACTGAATGCGTGGGAATGTTTTTCCTTTATATACAGGTTCGGCATAAAACTTTTGTCTTGACGAATAATTTTTTGTAATCGTGACAGTATTTGATGCAGCCTGAATAAGCGTATTATTGCTGTCGTACCAAGAATATTGAACACCTGTTATTGGCGTCATTCCTATTGTAATTTGGTCTTTTTCGCAAGCCACATAATTTCCTGACAGCGGTTTTGATATGATAAAATATATTTTTGCATTGTCGGTATCAGTTCCGCATGTAATAGAATATTCAACGCTATCAATACCGAAAGTGTTGTTTACAGGCGTATATGTTAATGTTTTGTCGGCGTTTACTGTCAAATTGCCTGCCAAGCTCGAAATGATATTGATGTTTACCTGACTTATGTTGCAGGCAATAAAATCGTTTGCAAGTACATCAAAAGTTACTGGCTGTTCAAACATAACAGATACGATATCATTAACGGCGACATTGTTATCTTGCGTTACCGTTACTGTATCGCTATAACTGTAACATCCGGCAGTCGAAAGAAAACCAAAACGTACTTTGCCTTCTGCGATGCCTTTTGCCTCACCGTTATCAGTAACGGTGGCAATAGCCGAATTACTGCTTGTCCATGTTCCGCCTGTCGAAGGCGACAGATATACAGTTTCGCCAATACGTATAATAACAGGCGCCGTAACACTAACAGGATCTTCAACCACGAAAGTAGTAGTTATTGTTTGAGTAACGCCAGACATGTTCACTACATCCATTCTAATGGTATGACTGCCATTAGTCAAAGTTGTATTCCATGATGATAGATTTTGTGCGGCTGTCTGTTCTTGACCGTCTATATACCATTTTAAATTTAAGGGTGATTGCGCATTGTTAACTATTGCATTAAGCGTGATATTAGTTGTACAAAGAGTTGTACCCGACATTTGCATATAATTGGTGCCATTAACCGTAAACGCCATATCCAAATCATACAGCGATGCACCAGCAAGGTAATAATAAGATTCGGAAGCTCCCAAACCTGCTACCAGAACCGTCACTCCTGCCTGATTGCTGAAAGTATAAGGCTGATTTGTTAAGGTGTATTGAGCAAAGGAATATCCCGACCGTGTAGTCCATGACAATGCTGGCGTAGTAGTTGTTCCGTTTACCGTTACGGCAGTTGCATCTTTTGTTGCTTCGGGAGTTACGATTATTGCATAATGGTCGGTTAGAGTCGAAGTCGTAAAGGGAGCAACAGTCGTTACATCTATACTTTGTTCAAGGGGCGGAATCCACACATTGGCGGGTCCTCCGTACGCAGTATAAGGATTATGTTGCGACGAATACGACAGAAGGTATGAACATACGCCCACAGGCTTGTTTGAAGTAATAAAACATCCGTTATTTGTATTATCAATTTCCAGTTCAACAGATTGACCTTTGCTCAGCGAAGTTGAGCCGGTTTTTACCGTTCCGCCTGTTTGGGTAATTACCGTTCCGTTCTGCGAAGCCACAATCCGTATCCGCAAACCGTCCTGACCGTCATTGGTAATATTTTTAAGACTCGGCACAAAAAACTTTGTACCCCACGAATTTACCGGCGCCATTTGTTGAAATAGATTATCAATATTAGTACGCGAGTCATCCGGAATCATAGTTCCTTGATGAGTAACAAAGTAGGCTACAGGTTTATTCGATTCTATTCTATATCCTGTCATATCGCTGCCCGAAGCCATATATTTGACCTGTCCTTGAGTCAGACTGCCGCTGGTTTTCAACACATTGTTTTTGTCATAAACAGTATATGTTGTTGTGCCGTCTTCAATAGCAACAAACGTCATGCCATCTTTTTCAGCATAGACATTTTCGGCTTTGTACGAAACATGGTAATATTCCAGCCCGCAAGAGTTTGCAGGCAACACATTAGTTGCATCGGCAATATGACTATATCTGATTAATGCATATACGGATATGGGTTTATCGGATGTTATATGCAATGAGTTGGATGTCGTTGTTCCCAATGTGGCATCACTTGACGTATAAACGGCTAATTTTTGGGCAGTATTCAATACCTTAGTGTAAACCGTATTTGCCGGCACATCTACATTAAGTTGATTCTGAGATGCATTTGACGAAAAATAAAAATTGACCTTTGTTGCCTCAGTCGCTACAATTTTGATTTGCATATCAATACTTGCAAGATATGTCTGATTCGAAGCTACGCCTCTGAACTGTCCGAAAGCCAGCCAGAAATCGTTTCCCGCCGTTGTTTGTGCGCTTATCTTATTGCTGACAGGCAGAATACATAAAACCGCAATTAAATATAAAATGCATTTTTTCATTTTTTTTAGTTTTTTAGAAGTTTCAAGATTTATATTTTTAAAATATAACGCAACCGGAAGATGTTCTACACATTGCATGTATTCCCGTTTCCTATTATTACAAGGTTTGTTTTCCACTGTTTTTTATTTTTATTTTAATATTTCAAATTAGATGTTTTTTTCAATCAAATTGCACTTTGTTGTAATCAAATAAAACTTAATACATAAAATATTTTACATCCGTTCATCTATATTCATTCATTCAACAGTCTATTCTTCAAGTTAATAAGAAGATGTAAAAGCCTAAGATTCAAACAATACTATTATCATAAATATCACTAATATACACAATAATCATCACAAACAAAGTGCAAAGTACAATAAAAATATTCAAACTGTTTTTACAAAAACAAACCTTTATTTTCTCGATTATAAATTAGTACCTGATTTCAGGTGAAATATTTTACTTTCACCAATATACAATCACTATCAAAACAGTTTTTCATTCCAAAAATAATCTTATTTAAGAATTTTTTGGGATCTAAGACTTCCGGGAGTGTTGCCAAACATTTTTCTGCAAAAATTGTTCATGTGAGCCGGAGACGAAAATCCAAAATCATAAGATAATTGTGTGAATGTTTTTCGACTGCATGTAATTTCGTGAAAAAGTTTTTTCGATTTTTCCTGACACAGCCATTTGTAGGCAGATTGTCCGAAAACTCTTTTAAAACGTTTTTTGAAACCCGACAAACTGTAATTCATTTCTTTTGCCATAGCGGTTACGCTGTTTATGCTTTCACAAATTTTGTAAACCGCTTTTGAAAATGCAATATCGTTTGTCAATATTGGTTTGAAAAATCGATGCAATTCGTCTTTACTGTAACATTTTCCAAAATAGTAAAGCAATTCTTTCTGTTTCATCTGAAAAAACTCAGCGCTTTTCATCCCATTCGACAAGCATTGCTTCATAAGTTTGAGATAATCCGAAATCATTTTATTCACTTTCAAAGATATCTGTTCATCGCCTTGTTCTATATTTTTGTTTTTTCCACTAAATTCAGTAAGGGCTTCAAACGGAAAATCGTTACAGAAATTCAAGTCAATCGTCAAATAAACAATCAATAATTGAATATTGTTTCTCACGTTTATAATGCATTTGTTTTGTGGAGGTACTAAGACGACTTTTCCGCTTTCGAGCAATACATCAAATTGTTTTGCACAGAAAAACGAGCAAGAACCTTTTTGTATAAAAAACAGTCGTATTTTAGACGATTCCGGTATATTTAGTTCACCTCTTTTACTTCTTTCAATACATTCTACATAGACTTCGTTGTTGTCAACATAATTTGTACTCATAACTTGTTTCTCATTTACTTCTTTCATAATTTTTTCCTTTTTTATTTTTATTTATTAGACATTAAATTTCCTATATATATAGTTTTCAAAAAAATTTGCAAATTTATCTACATTTTAATCAAATATCCTTTATATAAAAAATCCATTCTTTTATTATGTGTCAAAATGATATAAAAATATAATTTATATATACATTTTCACTTTGGCTCAAATTATTGTCGAATTTTATATACCTAATAATATAATGTTGAGGAAAAATCAGTTCAAAATATCTATTAAAATGATTTTGAACCATACCAAATATATACAATCTGGTATTTTACCGACACATAAAAATTATTGGTTTTCGACCTTAATTTTCAGTTCAAATAATGTTTCGCCGTTCTGATGTTTCCATTCAGTACTACAAAACTTGTTTATTTGTTATTTCTTCAATATGGATTTGAAAGATAAAATGTTGTATTTATACATTTTTTTACAGATAAGGTCTTCAAGAAGAAGACAAGATAAAAATTGAATTGCGTTTTATCTAAATAAAATCTGTAAGCCTTCAAAAAAGTGCATTTGATATTCTAATGCGGTGCAAAGGTCGGGGTTTTTTATGAAACAATGTTACAAAAACTGTTAAAAAAATCTTCTTTTTGTTAATGCAAAATATACAACACTGATTTACAAATAAATACAATTTGACATTTTAACATTAATTTCTTCATTTTTTTATAGATAGATCGATTTTCTTTGGCAAACTTAACCTCATGCACACAATTTTCCAATATCAAATTTAACAAACAAACGCCACAAAGATACGATATTTTTATTGTATAAAAAAATAAAATTATCAGTATAATCTCACAAAGCAAAAAAATCAATAAATAATTGATAATTAAGCATTGATATATTTCATAAATATTTTGAAAACAGAATCAAATAATGTTTTAAGCAAGTAAAACAAATATTATTACAAGATCAATCTTTCAATTCTTCAAAAATCTGATAAATATCTTCGCTTGGAGATGGCGCTGGCGATTTCAAAAGTTTTCCGTTTTTATCTATCAGATAATAAGTTGGAAATGTTCTTACATCATATTCTTTGATTATATCCTTACTGTTGTCGCAAAGTAAAAAAGTCCAGTTTATTTGTTCTTCTTTTATAAAGTTTTCAATATCATCCTTACTGTCTATGCAAATTGACACGAAACTGATTTTTTCGCCAAATTTTTTCGCCAACTGTTTCATCAGATAAAAATCCTTTATACAGCCGTAACTGTTGACACTGAAAAATCCGAGATAAACATATTTGCCAAAAAATGCCTGCAACGACTTTTTATTTCCCTGCATATCAAAAAGTTCAAAGTCGGGAGGCGAATATCCTGCAAGTAAGTTCACAATTGCGCTGCGAACATCTTCGGCAATAATTTTGTTTTCGGTCGAGGCATCTTTTGCTACCGAATTTACAATTTCGAGCAAAGCCGAACGCGAAAAATTGCTGTCGTAAAATTCGTTGCAGGCATTTTGCAGAATTAAAAAATCGCAAAAATCTTTATTGCTCAAATAATCGTTTTGACTTAATATTTTGCGTATTTCAACCAAATTTCCTTTATTCACAGCCTGCCTGAAAGCGTTGCCCTGCGCCTGCTGCGTGCGATGTAAAAAATATTTGTCGTTGATATGATTAAACAATTCACAATATGCAGGATTTGTATATAATACAGGTTTATCTGCAAAATATTCGGTTTGCAGGTTTTTGAGCGGCTTCAACTTAAACAAATATTCGAGCGAGGCGACACGATATTTTGCATAATCGTTAACAAATTCATTATCGCTGTCGTTTAATGAATTTTTAAAAACAGTCAACAATGAATCTTTAAAATGCCTGTCGTTTTCCTTTTTATTTTTTGCTACAGCCAAAATCGCATCATCGCTTTTGCTGTCAATATCAATCAATTGCTGATTAAGATTGTCGCCCTTTGTTGCAGTTACGCTTGCCGATATACTCAAAGGTTCAAAAAACGGATTCAGTTTTTCTTTTTCATCAAGCAATTCCTTTTCCGAAAATGTAACATTTATATCCGAATTTGGCTCAACAAAAAAATAGTAAATCAATTTTTCGTAATGCATAAATACATATTGAATGTCGTCAATATCAACAATTACAGACGAATTGCCTGCGCTGTCTATTTTACATTCCGCAAGTTTTTTTTCTTTTTTAGTAATATAATTATCGTATCGGCATAAGGTTAATACATCGCCTTTGTATTTTGGCGCAGATATTCTGATATGCGTTTGTGAACGCATACTCGAAACCGAAACTAACAAACAGACAAAAAGTAAAAAAGTTTTCATCAAATTACTTATTCATATAATCATCAATACGTATTTTATTGGATATAAACTGGTTTGCATTTCCGTTGTTTGCCAGAATGTCGCGTACAATCGACGAACTTACAGGCGTATATTTTGTTGATGTAAGTAAAAAAACTGTTTCTATTTTTCGTTCCATCTGTTTGTTAACCTGTCCTACGCTTCGTTCAAATTCAAAGTCGGCAGAAGTTCGCAAACCGCGAATGATGAAATAAATATTTTTTTTACGGCAATAATCAACGGTAAGACCTTCGTAAACATCAACTTCTATTCTGTCATTATCTTCAAAGATTTTTTTAATCATTTCCATGCGGGCATCTATGCTGAAAAAACCCTGTTTCTGAGCATTATGTCCAACGGCAATAATAATTTTGTCGAACAGTTGAAGAGCGCGAATCACAAGGCTTTCATGCCCTATCGTAAATGGGTCGAACGAACCCGGAAAAATTGCAACTTTTTTCATATTTTTAATTTAAAGATGAACAAAGATACTTTAATTTGACAAATTGCAATTATTTTTTGTTTCAAATAATATCAAATTTATACAGATTATCCATAAAAAATAAAATTTTCAGACACAAAAAATTAATAAACAGACATTTTAAACCTAACAGGTTTCGGAAACCTGTCAGGTTTGATGATGGATTTGAAAATAATGACTGTCCCGTCAGGGACAGAATATTGGTAGAAAGAAACGCAGACAGATGCATGTCGCGCGAGTTGCCGACAGTTTTTCATGTCATCGGCAGCGCTTCGCGCGAAAATCTCAGCGACAATTATTTTTCTACCGACATTTTGTCCCTAACGGGACATTTTCATTTTTAAGGAAAGACTAAATATTTTATGTTCTTTTTAATGAGCGACTAAATAATTTTCTGGATTGCTTCGTCGCTGCGCTCCTCGCAATGACGACAAGAATTAGAGCGTCATTGCGAACGAAGTGAAGCAATCCAGAAAAATAAACAAACATAAACAAAATGGATTAACTCCGTTGATCTCCGCTGCGCTTCGGATTGGCTGCGCCGAGCTCGTAAACTCGGTTGCTTCACTTCGTTCGCAATGACGAACACAAAGAAAGAAAAACTGTTCATGTTTTGCCGACTTTTAGCCTGTATGTAAAACACGGTATTTTATTCGGTAATTTGCATTTATAACTTGTTTATAATAAATGATTTCAATGCTTTTTAAGGAACGACTATTTATTTGTCGCAAAATTATAACGAGTAAAGTTTTTCCAAATTCCTTTGGTTATATTGCATTAATTTTTGCCTGCGTAAATATTTTTTTGAAATTTAACAACTGCCTTTGTTTTACACAGCAAGACACCAAGTCGAAAATAAAAGCAAGTCTTCCTTCCTGTCGCAAATCGGATATGTGCCTTTATAACAACGCAGGCATAACATTGCGCCGAAGACCGTTCAACATTTTTACTCTTAAATTTTTGCAACATTTTGAAAGTTTTTATATAAAACCTGAAATAAAATTTAAATTGTTTGTATAATGTATTTTATTCTTCGTATTTTTGCATAATATTTTGTAAAAATGTTAATAGTAACGCTGACAACAGATTGGAAAGATGGCGATTATAATATCGGTCGCCTGAAAGCGTGCGTAATATCATCATGCGATAATATCTGCATTGTCGATATTACTCACAATATTCAATTGCACAATACGTTACAGGCTGCATTTGTATTGAAAAACGCTTACAGGCATTTTCCTCCCGGAAGCGTTCATGTTGTTGGCGTAAACAGTGAACCATCGCCTAAAAATCCAATTGCGGTAATGAAAAACGACGAACATTTCTTTGTCGGCGCAAACGATGGAATGTTGAGCCTCGTTTGCGACAAACGTCCCGATTCTATAATCGAGTTAGCTTACAGCGAAAAATATCACGGATTTCGTCTTATGGAAACATTAAGTAATTGTATAAAAGCAATTTCTGCAGGATTAAAACTCGAAGACTTTGGAAATATTTGCGAATTGAAACAAGATTTTACAGGCAGCGCATCCTCTTTCGAATCGCGCATAATCGGACGCATAATATATATTGATGCTTTCGGCAATGCAATAACAAATATCGACAAAAAAACTTTTGAAAAAACAGGCAAAAACAGAAAGTTTGAGATTGTAATACAAAATAATATGGCGAAAGTTACAAACATTTCTCAATATTACGATGATGTAGAAAAAGGTAAAATGCTTGCCATGTTTAATTCTGTTGATTTGCTGGAACTGGCGATAAATCAGAGAGAAATTGCAAGAATAAACAGCCTCGACACAAAATCGTCTGTAATAATACGGTTTATTGATTAAGAGAAATATATCATGTTCTTTTTTATACAAAATGCAGATGCAATTATCGTATTGCGCACAGGTTTCCGAGCATAATATTTTAATAAATTATTAACAAATCTCGTTAAATATGATAATTTTAGTATTTTTGCACAAAATTAAAACGATGGATTTTACAGACGCAAAAATACGAAGCGAAAATTTACGCAAAGTCATTGAACAGCATAATCGCAGTTATTATGTTGATGCAAATCCTGCAATCAGTGATTTTGAATATGATTTACTTGTAAAAGAACTCGAAACAATTGAAAAAGAATATCCCGAACTGCAAACGGCAGATTCGCCGACACAACGCATAGGCAACGATATAAATAACGCGTTTGTTCAAATAAAACATAAATATCCAATGCTGTCGCTTGGAAATACATATACCGAAAGCGATTTAAACGATTTTGACCAGCGTGTAAGAAAAATTACAGAAAATAATTTCGAATATGTTTGCGAACTTAAATTCGACGGAATATCAATAAGTCTGACTTACAAAAATGGAATTTTACAGCAAGCCGTAACTCGCGGAGACGGCGAAAAAGGCGATGATGTTACGGCAAACATACGAACAATACGAAATATTCCATTGAAAATATACGGCGACTATCCTGATGAATTTGAAATTCGCGGCGAAATTTTTATGCCGCATTCGTCATTTGAACGTTTGAACAAAGAACGCGCAGATGCAGGCGAAACGCTGTTTGCAAATCCACGAAACGCAACGGCAGGAACTATAAAACTGCAAAATTCATCGCAGGTAGCAAAACGCGGACTTGACTGTTTTTTATATTATTTGCTCGGAGAAAATTTACCTCATTCAAACCATTACGACAATTTGCAGGAAGCAAAAAAATGGGGATTTCCAATATCGCAAAACGTACAAAAATGTCAAACAATACAGCAAGTCACTGATTATATAAATTATTGGGACGAAGCGCGAAAAAAATTACCATACGACACAGACGGAGTTGTAATAAAAATAAACAATACAGAACAGCAGGAAGAATTGGGAGTTACAGCAAAATCGCCGCGTTGGGCAATCGCATACAAATTCAAAGCCGAACAGGCAATTACGAAATTACTGTCGGTCGATTTTCAGGTTGGACGCACAGGAGCAATAACGCCTGTTGCAAATCTGCAACCTGTTCTGCTTGCAGGAACAACAGTAAAACGCGCATCTTTGCACAATCAGGAACAAATTAATATTCTTGATATTAGAATCAGCGATATGGTGATTGTCGAAAAAGGAGGAGAAATAATTCCTAAAATAGTCGGAGTTGACAAATCGCACAGAACAGGCGACAGTAAAGAGTTTGAATATATTACGCATTGTCCCGAATGTGGAACAAAGCTTGAACGCGAAGAAAGCGAAGCAAAACATTTTTGTCCTAACGAAAACGGATGTCATCCGCAAATAATAGGAAAAATCGAACATTTCATATCGCGTAAAGCAATGGCTATCGACGGTTTAGGCGCAGAGACAATAGAACTTCTTTACAAAAACAGTTTGATAAACAATGTTGCCGATTTGTACGATTTGAAAAAAGAACAGCTTTTGCCGCTCGAACGCATTGCCGAAAAATCGGCTGAAAACATAATAAAAAGCATTGAAGATTCTAAAAACATTGAATTTCAAAGAGTTTTATTTGCAATAGGAATACGTTTTGTCGGCGAAACAACAGCAAAAAAAATTGTTGAAAAACTACATTCGATAGATGAAATTATGTCGGCAAATGAAGAACAACTTTTGCAAATAGATGAAATAGGAGAACGCATTGCGCAAAGCATAATTAAATATTTTGCCAACCAAAAAAATCAGGAAATAGTACAGCGTTTGCGCGATGCAGGATTACAAATGAAAACAAAAGAAGTTTTCAACAAAATTTCGGATAAACTTAAAGGCATGAGTTTTGTCGTTTCGGGAACTTTCACTTCGTATTCGCGCGACGAATTGAAACAAATTATAGAACAGCACGGCGGCAAAAATGTTTCGGCAATTTCGGCATCAACTTCATATTTGCTTGCAGGAGAAAAAAGCGGACAAATGAAAATCGAAAAAGCAAACAGACTGAAAGTAAAAATTATTGATGAAAATCAATTTAACGAGTTAATAAACAAATAAAATATGTTGAATTTTGCAAAAAATATAATAGGAAACAGAGTTCTGAACAAGCGAACATCGAGAATGAAACGCAATCGAGCATTCTGCAATATAGATTCGATGAAAAGCGTAGGCATTTTATTTGAAAATACAGGCGACATGTATGTAATGGTCAATAAGATGATGAAATTTTTTTTAGCACGAAGAATCAAAGTTTCTGCTATTGCTTATGAAAACATAAAAAATTCAGAACTCGAAAACAGAAAACAGATTCCTACTTATGTAAAAATAATTACAAGATCAGACTTGACCTGGTACAGAAAACCCAAAGGCGAAAATATTAATAAATTTATATTGCAACGATTTGATGTACTGATTGATATGTCGCGCAGTTCCGATTATGTTTATAAATTTATTTCATCATTATCGACTGCAAAATTCAAAATAGGCGGAATACAGTATAAAAACGATCCTTTCGATTTGATACTTCTTGAAAAATCGAACGAACCGACAAAATTTGTAAGTCTTATAATAAATTTTTTATCAACAATTAAAGTACAGTAATGTTCGAAAATAAAAACTACATACAACAATCGGAGCAGCTGGCAAAACGATACGAGAAAGACAAACAGCATTATTTTGAACTGGACGAATTTATCGCTATTTCTGATTATTACGTATTGAACAATAATTATAAAAACGCTCTTGAAGTTAACCGTACTGCCGAAATTTTTTATCCATCATCTTTTGAAATTAAAGCAATAAGAGCCGATTTGTACATCAGAAACAACGAATTTGAAAAAGCCGAAGAAGTAATCAAAGATATTGAATCAAACAGCGATGCGATTGCAGATGTTCACATATTAAGAGGCGAAATATGCATCAAAAAAAATCAATACAAATCGGCTGAACAATTATTTGACAAGGCTATAAAAGTATCAGACGACAAAGAAAGTACATTAGAAATAGTATGCGACTTTTTGATGATAATGCATCAAATACGGCTTGCAAAAAAATATCTCGAAATTGCACAAAAAACAATTCCCGATATTAGTTTAAATTTGGTATATTGGCTTGCAAAATGTTACGAATATGACTCAGAATATCGCAAAGCGGCAAAAATATATGAAAAAATGACAGAAATAGAACCATTCGACGAAAATGTTTGGGATGATTTGGGAGATGTTTACATGCTGTTGTCGGAATACGAAAACGCAATAAAAGCCTTCGATTTGCGACTTGCGGCAAGCAATGTAAATGCAACCGAAACGCTAATCAACAAAGCCGAATGTCTGAGTATGCTCAAAAAAAATAACGAAGCAATAAAAATATACAATAAAATTTTAGACTTTGAAAAAGAAAATCCTGACGCAATGTTCGGTATTGCAAAATGTTACGAGCGTGAAGAAATATACGGAATAGCCGAAAGAATATATCTTGATATTGTTGCGCAAAACCCGCATTATGTAGATGCATATTACAGTCTTGCAACCATATACTCACAGAAAAACGAATTTAAGATGGCAGAACAGTTCATGCGTAAAACTATGAACGAAACCGAAATAGTTCCTGTATTTTTAATTCAAATGAGTAAAATTTTGCTTCAGCAGAACAAAATTAATGAAGCACGGCAAACAATGGAAAATTTTATATACAACGATTCCTGCAAATATGATTATCACGTTTGGTTGCTGTATGCCGAAATTATTGCCGTTGATGATATCGAAAACGCCATAGATATTATTGAAACAAAATACAATGAATGTTTTTACTCTGTTGCGGAAGTCTGTTATCATTTGGCTTATTATCATTTCATAAACGACGATATATCGCAATGTATCATTTATATAGAACGCGGGCTTGAACTCAATTCCGACATGATTAAATCGCTTTTTGATTTATGTCCCGAAATAATGCTTAACGAACAAATAATGAGCGTTTATCTGTCTTTTAAAGCAAATAAATAATGAAAAAATCAAATCATATTCTTACATTTTTCAAAGGAATTGCAATGGGCGCAGCCGATGTCATTCCTGGTGTTTCGGGAGGAACAATCGCCTTTATAACAGGAATTTACGAAAGGCTTATAAATGCAATAAAAAGTATAAATATTGCAAATATTAAATTATTGTTTAAAGGAAATTTCAAAGAGTTTTGGACAAATATCGATGGCGCTTTTATTGCCGTTCTGTTGAGTGGAATAGCCGTAAGTTTTGTTAGCCTTGCAAAGTTAATGACCTTTCTGATAGAAAATTATCCAATTTTTATCTGGTCGTTTTTTTCGGGCTTGATAGTTGCATCGACAATATTTGTTGCACGCGACGTGAAATGGAACATTAAAACGCTTACAACATTCGTAATATTCACTGTCATTGCATTTTTCATCACTTCGCCCGAAAATTCGCCCTTAAATTCAAGCGCAGAATACTGGTATATTTTCTTATGCGGAGCAATTGCAATCTGCGCAATGATTTTGCCCGGAATTTCGGGAAGTTTCATTCTCGTACTTTTGGGACAATATCTGTTTATGATGAAATCGCTCGCCGAGTTTGATTTTCTTATAATAGGAATTTTTCTATGCGGCGCAGGCATTGGAATTGTTATGTTTTCGCGAGTTTTATCATGGCTTTTCAAGCATTTCAAAATGATAACATTAGCCTCATTAGCAGGATTTATGTTTGGTTCGCTGAATAAAATCTGGCCTTGGAAAGAAACACTCTCAACATTTATCGACAATCACGGAATAAAGCAAGCGCTGTCGCAAAAAAATATTTTGCCATCCGCTTACAGCGAAATTACAAATGCAGACTCACAATTAATATTTGCCGTAATATTCGCTCTAATCGGCTTTTTGCTGATTTTTGCCATAGAATTTATTTCAAACAAGGTAACAAAAAAGAAATGAAACTATAACATTTACAGACTGTTTATCTTATTGTAAAAAAATAATTTTATTATAATTTATCATGAAAAAACCAATTTTATTTTTAGTATCAACTTTAATTTTGGTATTGTGCAACAACTGTTCGCAACACAAATCCGAAATGGATAAATTTGTTGATAACTTGCTGAAACAAATGACTGTCGAAGAAAAAATCGGACAGTTAAATTTGCTTCCAATAGGTTTTGATGTAACAGGACCACGATTGAGCGAAAATGTAGAACAAAAAATTAAAGATGGACTTGTTGGCGGCGTTTTCAATACATTCACTCCTAATGCTGTACGCAAGTTACAGGAAATCGCGGTTAATCAGACACGATTAAAAATTCCGCTCATTTTCGGATATGATGTAATTCACGGTCACAAAACCATTTTTCCTGTTCCTCTCGGAATGTCGGCGACTTGGGATACTCTGTTAATTGAGCGTTGCGCGACAGCCGCAGCAGACGAAGCATCGGCAGATGGTTTACATTGGACTTTCTCTCCAATGGTTGATATTGTTCGCGATCCGCGCTGGGGAAGAGTAAGCGAAAGCGCAGGCGAAGACGCTTTTTTAGGTTCTGAAATAGCAAAAGCATTCGTTAGAGGTTATGAACAGGGCGATTTGTCAAAGCAAAATACAATAATGTCATGCGTGAAACATTTTGCATTGTATGGAGCGTCAGAAGCGGGTCGCGATTATAATACTGTAGATATGAGTCGCATACGAATGTACAACGAATATTTGCCACCATACAAAGCCGCCGTAGAAATCGGCGTTTCTTCGGTTATGACTTCATTCAACGAAATTGACGGTATTCCTGCTTCCGGTAATAAATGGCTGCTCACCGAATTACTTCGCAACAATTGGAATTTTGGAGGATTTGTAGTAACAGATTATTCGGCTATTATGGAAATGGAAAATCATGGCTCAGGCGATAAGGCAAAAGTATCTGAAATGTCGATAAATGCAGGCGTAGATATGGATATGGTAAGCGAATATTTTGTTGACGAACTGCTATCTTTGATAAAAGAAGGAAAAGTAAAAGAACAAACGATTGACGTAGCCTGTCGCCGTATCCTCGAAGCAAAATATAAACTCGGATTATTCGCCGATCCTTATCGCGGATTGAGCGATAAACGCGCCGAAACACAAATATTAAACAAAGAAAAACTTGCTTTAAGTAAAGAAGCCGCCGTAAAAAGTATAACATTACTCAAAAACGATAATAATATTTTGCCTCTCGATGCTTCAAAAAAAATTGCATTCATTGGCGATTTGGTTAAAGATCAACGCAACCTGACAGGAAACTGGAGCGGTGCAGGCGATTATAAGGATGCTGTAAGTTTGTGGATGGCTCTCGAAAAACAATTTGGCGAAAATAAATTTTTTTATTCCAAAGGCTGTAATATTATTGATGATGTTGAATTGAGCGCCGAACTCAACAAATACGGAACACAAATCACAATTGACACTAAATCACCGCAGCAACTTATTAACGAAGCCGTACAAACGGCAATGAAAGCAGATGTAATAGTTGCCGTATTGGGCGAAAGTTTCGGAATGTCGGGCGAAGCAGCCAGCCGAAGCAATATAGAACTGCCCTCCAATCAGCAGGCATTGCTCAAAGCGCTGAAAACGACAGGAAAACCTGTTGTGCTGGTATTGATGAACGGACGTCCGCTGGCATTGCAATGGGAACACAATAATATTGACGCCATACTCGAAACATGGTTTGCTGGAACTATGGCAGGCGAAGCCATTGCAGATATATTATTCGGAAAAGCAAATCCTTCGGGAAAAATAACTATGAGTTTTCCTCGCAACACAGGACAAATTCCCGTTTATTACAATTACAAGCACACAGGGCGACCGTTCAGTCAAAACGAAAAATATACATCCAAATATCTCGATGTCAGTAACGAACCACTGTATCATTTTGGACACGGATTGAGTTATACGCAATTTTCTTATTCTGACATACAATTATCAGACACGGTAATGAAGGAAAATGGCAATATAACGGCTTCGGTAACGCTCACAAATACAGGAAAAACGGCAGGCGAAGAAATTGTACAACTTTATATCAGAGATATAGTTGGAAGCATAACTCGACCGGTAAAAGAACTAAAAGGTTTCAAAAAGATAATGCTGCAACCCGGCGAAAGTCAAAAAGTAGAATTTATCATTACACAGGATTTGCTTAAATTTTATAATTCTGATTTGGAATATGTTGCTGAACAGGGCGAATTTCATATATTCATAGGAGGAAGTTCAACAACAGACAACAAATCGCGATTTATATTGAAATAATAAAGCGTGCCTTTTGTGCGAATTGTGATTTTTTTGTTTTGTTTATTTATTTGTCAACGCAACAATTAATCAATTAATCATTAACAACTATTCTGTCATTTTTTTTGAACATGGTGCATTTCTGAACTTTTATTTGTATTTTTGCGCCTCAAAACGTTTTTGTTTTATAAAAATATATAAAAAATGACACAGGAAGATTTATTTAAAAAACTTATTGCTCACTCAAAAGAATATGGGTTTATTTTTCAATCAAGCGAAATTTATGATGGATTAAGCGCCGTATATGATTATGGACAACTTGGCGCAGAACTGAAAAACAACATAAAAAAATACTGGTGGGAAGCAATGGTCAGGCTCAATGATAATATTGTAGGCATAGATTCTGCAATTTTTATGCATCCCCGCATTTGGGAAGCATCGGGACATGTCGGCGCATTCAACGATCCGCTGATTGACAATAAAGATTCGAAGAAACGTTATCGTGCCGATGTTTTGCTCGAAGAACATATCGCAAAAATTGAAGATAAAATAGAAAAAGAAGTAGAAAAAGGCAGAAAAAAATTTGCAGACAGTTTTGATGAGACAAAATTTAGAGAAACAAATCCTAACGTCATAAGAAATCAGAACAAAATCGCCGAAATCACGCATCGCATGAACGGAGCGCTGAACAGCAACGATTTGGATGCTCTTAAACAATTGATACTGGATTGCGAAATTGTTTGCCCAATATCGGGAACACGCAACTGGACAGATGTTCGACAGTTCAATTTAATGTTTTCTTTACAAATGGGTTCGACAGCCGAAAGCGCAAATACGATTTATCTGCGTCCCGAAACGGCGCAGGGCATTTTTGTGAATTTCCTGAATGTCCAAAAAACAGGACGAATGAAAATTCCGTTTGGAATTGCCCAAATAGGTAAAGCCTTTCGCAATGAAATTGTTGCACGGCAATTCATATTTAGAATGAGAGAATTTGAACAAATGGAAATGCAGTTTTTTGTACGTCCGGGCGAAGAACTTAAATGGTTTGCAAAATGGAAGGAAAACCGCATGAAATGGCATAAATCGCTTGGCGTTGGCGATGACAACTATCGTTTTCACGATCACGAAAAACTTGCACATTATGCAAATGCTGCAACCGACATAGAATTTAATTTTCCATTTGGATTTAAAGAAGTTGAAGGAATACATTCGCGCACGGATTTTGATCTTGGAAGTCATCAAAAATATTCAGGAAAAAAACTGCAGTATTTTGATTCCGAAACAGGCGAAAGTTACGTCCCTTACGTGATTGAAACATCTATCGGCGTTGATAGAATGATGCTTTTGATTTTATCGTCTTCATATCACGAAGAACGGCTCTCTGATGACGAACAGCGCATTGTGCTTCATATTCCGCCCGTGCTTGCGCCTGTAAAACTTGCCGTATTGCCTTTGTTGAAAAAAGACGGATTGCCCGAAAAAGCGCGTGAAATATTGAACTCATTGAAGTGCGATTTTTATTGTCAATACGATGAAAAAGATTCAATCGGAAAACGTTATCGGCGTCAGGATGCAATAGGCACGCCGTTTTGCATAACTGTCGATCATCAAACGCTGGACGATAACACCGTAACAGTTCGACATCGCGACACAATGGAACAGCAACGTGTGGATATTTCAAAAATATATGAAATCATCAACGAGCAGGTAAGTTTCAAAAAGATTTTTGAGAAATTAATATAATTGATAATTGTCAACTGCTTACATTTCTTCAATTTCTTTCAGCCATAATGCGGCAGAGGCATCGCTTGGCATTCGCCAGTCGCCGCGCGGTGAGAGATTTACCGAACCGACTTTTGGTCCATCGGGCAAACATGAACGTTTGAATTGTTGTGCAAAAAATCGATTATAAAAAACTTTCATCCATTTTTTTATTTCAATCGGTTCTATGTTCTCAAATGCCTGCTGAACCAGAAAAAATATTTTTGACGGACGAAATCCATAACGCAAGGTATAATATAAAAAGAAATCGTGCAGTTCGTACGGACCAATTACATCTTCGGTTTTTTGTGATATGTTTCCTTTTTCGTCGGCTGGTAACAATTCGGGACTTACCGGCGTTCTGGTAATATCAATCAAAATTGACTTTGTTTTTTCATCGAACTGTTCCGCAGCCCAAGTAACCAAATGACGAACCAATGTTTTTGGAACGCTTGAATTTACTCCGTACATCGACATGTGGTCGCCGTTGTAGGTAGCCCAGCCCAAAGCCAATTCCGACAAATCGCCTGTGCCTATTACAAGTCCGTTTTCCTGATTTGCAACATCCATCAAAATCTGTGTGCGCTCGCGGGCTTGGATATTTTCGTATGTTGTATCATGATTTTGCGGATTGTGATTTATATCTCTAAAATGCTGTTCGCAGGCATTTGTGATATTAATTTCGCGCATTGTTATGCCAAGCGATTTCATTAAATTTACGGTATTTGTATATGTTCTGTCGGTAGTTCCGAATCCGGGCATCGTAATTCCTGTAATTTGCCTGCGCGATATTCCGAGTTTGTCGAAGGTCTTGATACATACAAGCAAAGCAAGAGTTGAATCAAGTCCTCCTGAAATTCCCAAAACTGCGCGTTGCAGATTTGTATGTAAAATACGCTTTGCAAGTCCTCCGATTTGTATGGAAAAAATCTCCTCGCAACGTTCATCTCTGTCTTCGTTTCGAGATGGAACAAAAGGCAGCGGATATATTTTTCGCATAAGTTTTTTATGTTGATATTTTGGAATATCAATATCAATTATTTGCTCTGTGATTTTGTCGGTTACATTCGTTGCATTATCCGTAAAACTGCCATGTTTCAAGCGGTCGATATTAAGTTTTTGCAAATCGACATCGGCTATTACAAGTTGTTCGTCAAATGCGAAACGCTTTGATTCGGCAAGCATTTCACCATTTTCGGCAATCAGTGCATTTCCTGCAAACACAATATCCTGAGTCGATTCGCCTGCTCCTGCCGACGAATAAACGTATGCCGCAATACATCTCGCCGACTGCTGACGAATTAAATTTTTCAAATATGCATTTTTCCCAATCAGTTCGTTACTTGCCGAAAGATTAAATATTACGTTTGCCCCACGCAAGGCTTGGTAACTGCTTGGCGGAACGGTAACCCAAAGATCTTCGCATATTTCTATTCCAAATATAAGTTCATCGCAACGCAAAAGCACATTTGTTCCGAAAGGCGCCGATTTGCCGCAGATATTCAGAACAGGCGCTGCATTTACGCCTGAAGTAAACCAGCGTTTTTCGTAAAATTCGCCATAGTTGGGAAGATACATTTTAGGCACAGCCGACAAAATATTTCCGCTTTGAATCGCAACTGCTGCATTGTACAGACAGTTGTTTTGCAATACGGGCAAACCCACAACGGCAACCGTTTTTGTTTTTTGCGTTTCGGCAAGCAGCGATGCAAGCGCATTTTCGGCTTCATCCATAAGTATGCGCTGATGAAACAAATCGCCACAGGTATATGCCGTTATGCACAATTCGGGAAAACAGACAATCTGTATTTTCTGCTCATCTGCCTGTTTTATCTGATTTGCAATTTGCTCTGCATTGTAAAAACAGTCGCCAACCTTGACATCAGGAACAGCAGCGGCAAGCCGTATAAAACCTTTATCCATAATATATTTTTTTGCAAATATACGAATGATAGTTGAATTTGCGAATATAATTTCATTAATATAATGAATTAGTTGCTCATTAAAAAGTAAAATTGTCAGAGATGAAAAATAGAAAAACTAAAATTTCCGTCTTAAATCGCTGAACTCCGCTTCGGGTTGCACTCTTGCAAATGACAAACAAATAAGCAAATTATAATGTACCCCAATTTTCGGACAGCCATTAAAGACAAAAAAAGTATAAATTTGCAGCATGAAAAGTAAGCGAAAATTTACGAGTGCGTTTAAGGCAAAAGTGGCGATAGAAGCCTTAAAAGAACAGTCAAGTTTGAGTGAATTGAGTTCACGTTACGAGCTTGAAGTTAGTCAAATATCGAAGTGGAAGAAAGAATTTTTGGAAAA
>JAISYZ010000130.1 GCA_031269545.1 Prevotellaceae bacterium | reverse complement strand
TATTTTTTCGTTATTTTTTATGTCATATTATTTATCCTGTTTTGTTTAAATTATTTTCAAATATACGTAAAAATTCTCAATTACACACAAATAAATAAAAATGTTTTTCAAAATTTGCACGGGAAGATACTATTTTTCACATAATTTTCAGTAGAACCTAAATTTTTATGCTTCCCATCGTAACATTATTAAAATGCTATTCCTTTTCTGTTGAAAATCAAATATCCAAAATTAATTGAAAATATGAATTTATTTTTATATCCATCATAATAATACAGGGTTGCGCTTAACGGACCAATGGGCGATTGCCAAATGGCAGCGCTATATCCTATAAAAGAGCGGTTTTTGAATTTATCGCCGTAAACGATTTCGTTATTTGCTCCTTTTTTCAATTCTCTGTAAGGCTGGAAAATGTACACTCCGCCTTTCAAATACGCTTTTTTAGATAAAGAAAATATCGGCATTATGCCCGCAGCAATGTACGAATTTGCTCTGAAATTTTCCAAAAACAGAGTTTTGCTGTGCTGTGTAGGCTGAAATGCAGGCGTCAAAAATAGAGTAGGGTAGTAGCCCGAAAAAGATGCCTTTTGCGAAAAAACGCCTTCAAGCAAATATCCGATAGAAAAGGTTTTGGAAATATTAAAATATTTTTCTTCATACAGTTTCACCGCAAAAAGACTTTTTGAACTGCTTTCTTTTTCTGATAATGAAGTATTTCCGGGCGTATATTTGCCATCGCCTGTAAGAAATTGTAATTCTGCCTGCCATTTTCTTCCTTCTGTTGGATATTCGATGTAATTCAAATTGTTTCTGTAAATTTCGACACTCGATGCGTAATAATTAAACTTATACACGTCGGGAATGTCCGAAACCAAAAAACTGCGAGTTTGATAATATTTGTTTTGATTCATTCCGACAGTTGTATTTATTCTGAAAATTGTATTTCGATTGACAATATAACCGCCGCTAATCTGATAATGAACATCCTGCTGTTTCAGATAAGCAGGTTTTTCATCTTCAATAAAAAAATCGGTTCGACTTTCGTAATAATCATAATTGCTGTATCTAAAATATTGTTCCCAAAAAACAGGCAGTTTGAAAGGATAATCGCGGCGAAGTCCGAGTTGTGCCGCCGAATATAATTTTCCGTAATGAAAATTCACACTGTATCGCGAATATGCTTTTCCCCAGTATTTATGCTCAAATCCAAGATACGCCTGATGTAACAGTGTTGACGAGATATTTGCGCCAAATGCAAGGTTGTTGTTCGAGCCAAGTGTTACTTGCAGTTGTACATCAAATTTTTCGGAAGCCGAATCGTAAACAGCCGCAGGAAAAATAGACGAAACAACTCCTGTTTCTACAGTTTTGAAATATCTTTCTTTGAAGCGTTTCATCGATATTGTGCCGTCAACGTTGTTTTTGCCCTGACCTATCATTTTTTGTATGAAATTCTTTTCTCTGTCCGAAATTTTATTTCCTTTTAAAATTATGTTTTTAAATTTCTTTTGCGGTATATTTGCCTTGAATGCTTCGCGCTTCATTGCCACTTCAGCGGCAGAACGCCGCACTGCGATTCTTTGTTTTATCGAATCTATCAGTTTTAATGTATTTTGATAACCTGCATCAATTATCACATCTATTTTCGAAAATTCAAATATATCAACATCATTAAATTTTGTTTCAATACGAATACTTTTCTCTTCGGGCATTGTGTAATCGGTGTCGTTTACCATCATTTTTTTCAGTTGTTCAATAATATTTTCTTCATCAACAATAGTGTCATTGTCCGAACATTTGCTGCCTAAAATAAAATCGGGATTGAAATCATTTTCCATAACATCCCATGGGAAATTATTGTAAATACCGCCATCGAAAAGCAGAGTCGAATCAATCATAACTGCCTTAAATGCAAGTGGAAATGTCATCGACGCTCGAATCGATATTCCTAAATCGCCATTACGCGAAACAAAGGATTTCTTTGCATTAATATCAGCAGAAACGCAGCGAAACGGAACAAAAAGATTGTCGAAATTTCCTTTGCAGGCAGCAGTTGCGCCGGCAAAAAGTTCAAAAAAAGCAATATCCATAGGATAGGGCGATATTATGCTCGTTGGCAAACTGATTTTTAACGGTATTTTCTTGCCTTTTTGAATATTAAATTTCACCAAAAACAATTCAGATGTCGGCTCTTTTGATAATGCATTATAGCGATATTTGTCGTCAATGTTTCCCGAAAGCCAGTTTCCAAAATCATTCGATTTACAAATCTCTGTCATTTCATCGGTCGAATATCCCGATGCATAAAGCCCCGCAACTATTGCGCCCATCGATGTTCCTGCAACATAATCAACTGGAATGTCGTTTTCTTCAAGCGCTTTTATTACGCCAATATGCGACAATCCTCTTGCTCCGCCGCCGCTCATAACCAGTCCTACGCTTTGCGACTGCGCAGATAAAGGCAACAGCAGAAAACAAAACGCCGTTAATAAAAATTTGATTATCTTATGTTTTATTACATTCATTATAAAATTATTCTTATGCAAAATTATAAAAAATAACATAAACAATAAAAATTAAGATAAAAAATCATTGATTTATTTAAATTATTTACAAATTATACTTTGCCCGACGTAAAAATGTGAAATTAAAAATGAAATTTATAGATTAAATCGTTGATTTCCGCTATATTTCGGTTGCTTCACTACTCCAAATAATTAATCATTAAAGACGCCAGCAGGAATTTTACATTTCAAATTCACACAAAAATCTTATCAATTCTTTTTTGGTGGCGTCCGCCTTCAAAGTCGGTTTTCAAAAATGTTTCAACAACTTTGGCGGCTTCAGATTCCGAAATAAATCGAGCAGGAAGCGAACATACGTTTGCATTGTTATGTTTGCGTGCAAGAATAGCAATTTCTTCATTCCAGCAAATAGCAGCGCGTATTTTCCGATGTTTGTTCAAAGTCATGCTTATTCCGTTTCCCGTTCCGCAAACTGCAATTCCACATTCAACAGCGCCGCATTCAACAGCGCGAGCCAAAGGATGCGCAAAATCGGGATAATCAACGCTTTCGGTTGAATCTGTTCCGAAATCAACAATTTCTATTCCTTTGCTTTTCAGTAATTCTATCAAAAAAGTTTTTAATTGATAACCGGCATGATCGGCAGCAAATCCTATTTTCATACTGTAATTTTTATTTTTTGCAAAGATACATGAAATCATTAATTTTATGTATAAATTAATAAATTTATCCTGCGGAATAATGTTTTTCCGGAAATTTTAGATAAGTTTTTTACATAAAATTTACATCATTTAAAATAATATTATAACTTTGCAAAAATAATGTAAATATTGTATGCTTATGAATTAAAAAACAAAGTAACAGTACGCACATTGTAAATTTATTGGAAAAAGCGTTTAGCTGATATTTGGCTTTTCGAAATCTCAACAATTTCAAAAACTGCTAAGAATAATGCTAATCGCTCACGTCGTTTCCGGCGTGGGCATTATTCATTTTTTATTTGGCAGTTTAGGTAGTTGAGAACCTCGGAAAGCGGATAATTTAGAGTTTGTCCGCGCTTTTTTTATGTGCGTATTTGAGAAAATTTTTTTCAAAGGGCAATCGGTGGTAATATTTTCTGCAAAGCCACCAGAAACAAAAGAGCGGAACGAGTATTCGAAAATCGAAAAGAGTAGAAAAGTAAAAAAATAAAAATTTTAATTAAAAACCGACGGGTCGATGGTATATAACCGACACAAATTTATAATGAAAAAAATTTTACTAATTTTAGTAGCCTTAATTGGACTATGTATTAGTGCAAATGCACAACAAGCAGAGGTATTAGAAGTGAAACATCTAGGTAGTAGTTATGACGTTAGATGCAGTGTTCGCATTTCAACTGCTGATTGTCAGAATGTTAGTGGTAGAACGGTACAAGTAACTTGTACTCCAGTAGGTTTAAATAATATTACATCTCGTGCAACTCTATATGAAAGCGTACTTGTGCCTTGTTTAAATAAATACAAAGAATGTTCTTTTTCCTTTCCTTGCAAGGAAAATGAAAGCAGAGAACAATGCAATCTTTATAATTTTACAGTCGAAGCAAAATTTTTAGATAAAGAATAATAACCATAAACAAAATCATCGCATTGAATTTGTGATATAATAAATTTCGATAACTAATAAAAAACAGAGGTAAAAAAATATTGCTGTTTTTTAAAATAAATTGAATCTAAAATACTGTCTTTACGGCTGTTCGGCGAAGTCAAAAAAACTGCGTTGTAAATCAAAGCAAAGTTTTCTCCGAACAATCAATAATTCATTCATTTAAAATAAAATTTTCAAAGATTAAACGAGCGTAGCGTCTTTCGCTGCACGG
Source organism: Prevotellaceae bacterium (assembly GCA_031269545.1). Classification (GTDB taxonomy): domain Bacteria; phylum Bacteroidota; class Bacteroidia; order Bacteroidales; family UBA932; genus JAIRKV01. Next base: position 383 of record JAISYZ010000130.1, on the reverse strand, counting down.
TAAATAAAAACAAAGTTTCCGATTTTAACAGGTCGGAAATTTTGTTTTAATGCAATGAATACCTGTTGTGCAAGCTCTGCTCGAACTCAATAAAAATATGCGGCAACTGGCTGCAACTAAATCCGTTTACTCACAGGAGATTAATAGAAAATGACGATTTATATTGATATTACTGTATAATGTACCCCAATTTTCGGACAGCCATTAAAGACAAAAAAAGTATAAATTTGCAGCATGAAAAGTAAGCGAAAATTTACGAGTGCCTTTAAGGCAAAAGTGGCGATAGAAGCCTTAAAAGAACAGTCAAGTTTGAGTGAATTGAGTTCACGTTACGAGCTTGAAGTTAGTCAAATATCGAAGTGGAAGAAAGAATTTTTGGAAAA
>JAISYZ010000108.1 GCA_031269545.1 Prevotellaceae bacterium | reverse complement strand
AAACGATAGCTAAGACAATGCTAATTACTCCAAAACACAAGTCTATTGCGGTGCTTTTTGACCAAAATTTTTGGAAAATGCCGTAGGGTGTCGCATTGTCAAAGTCAGGAAATAATGTTCACCTCACCATGTTTTACCAAAAATTTCTGCCATATTTTTAAATTTAAGATGCAAACAGATATGAAATTTTTATACTTGCAAATGCATAAACAATGTGGTAATTCTTTTTTATATTATAAATTAATTTACTAATTTTGTCGTATAATAATAAAATTGAATATGAAAAAATCAATAATGCTGTTTATCGTTTTTTGCTTTTGCGTGTCAAAAATAATGTGTCAGGTTTATAATCTAGAAATGTGCAAGGCAAAAGCGATTGAAAATAATTTTAAAATGAAAAATGCCATAACAGAAACAAAAATGGCAATACAAACAAAAAATGAGGCTTTGACAAAATATTTTCCACATGTCGAAGCAATCGGATTTACGTTCAAAGCAAATCATCACACATTTCAAAAAGATTTGGACTTATCGGCATTTGCTCCAATGTTTCCGATTTTGGCGAATCCTGTTCCGATTAAATTGATGGAAAAAGGAAAAACGGCAAGCATAATGGCAACTCAACCCGTTTTTGCTGGCGGACAAATAATAAATTCCAATAAACTCGCAAAAATAGGCGAAGAAGTAAATATTTTGAAACAGGAACTTTCGGCAGACGAAATTAATGAAATAACCGAAACGTATTTTTGGCAAATCGTCGCGCTTAAAGAAAAATCAAAAACAATATCAGCGCTGAAACAACAGTTGAAACAGTTGCACAAAGACGTTGATATGGCTGTTAAAGCGGGAATAATAAACAGAAATGAACTTTTGCGAGTCGAATTAAAACAGCAAGAACTGGAAAGCGAAGAATTGAAACTCAATAATGGAATAAGCATTACAAAAATGTTGCTTTGTCAGCATATCGGCGAAATGTCGAATGTGTTTGATATTGATATTGATATTGATTCGTTTCCGTATCCCGATATTCCTTCAAAATTTTATATCGAAGCAAACGCAGCCGTAACGCAGCGAATTGAATATAAATTGCTGGATAAAAATGTATCGGCAAGCAAATTGAATACAAAAATCGAATTTGGAAAACGATTGCCGACAGTTGGCATCGGAGCAGGATATGTTTATCATAATTTTGCAGAACAGACAAATACTTTCGGCGTATTGTTTGCAACAGTTCGCATTCCTGTTTCCGACTGGTGGGGAGGAACTTATGCTGTAAAACGAGCAAAACTGAAAACGCTGCAAGCTGAAAATGAACGTCAAAATACAATGGAATTAATGGTTGTGGAAACTCAACAGACATATAACGAACTTGTAGAGTCGTATGAACAGATTGTTTTGGCAAAAAAATCTATTTCGTCTGCAACGGAAAATTTGCGATTAAATAATAATTATTACGAAGCGGGAATATCAACATTGACAGACGTTTTGGATGCACAGGCGTTATTGCAAAAAAGCAAAAACCAATACGCTGAAGCAGGATGCAATTATCAGATAAAACTTGCAAAATATAAGCAGGTAACGCAACAAAAATAAATATTCGTAAATAGTTGTTCCTTACGAAGCAGCATTTTTAATCTCACATTTTTATACAGCGCAAAGTATAATGAAAAATTTAAAAAGAAACATCCTTGCAGGGAGCGAAACAATGACGTTTTTCAATCATTAAATCTTTAAATCGTAAATCTTTAATTTTATATAATACTCCAATTTTTTTATTGGCAGCAAATCGGAAATATTAAGTTTTCTCTCAAATTTTTTTTATACCTTTGAAGTTTATTAATTACAAATTTTAAACTATTATGAGAAGAATTGAAGAATCAGAACTGATTATAAATGAGGATGGCAGTATATTTCATTTACACTTGAAACCCGGACAAATTGCCAATACTGTTTTGCTTGTCGGCGATCCGGGACGTGTTGAAATGATTTCATCCTATTTTGATAATATCGAATTTTCGGTGGCAAATCGCGAATTTGTTACTGTAACAGGAACATACAAGGACAAACGAATAACAGTTTTATCAACTGGAATAGGCACCGACAATATTGATATTGTTGTTACAGAACTTGATGCTCTGGCAAATATAGATTTTGAAACGCGCACCGAAAAGCCGACACATACAACGCTTAATCTTATACGGCTTGGCACTTCGGGATCAATTCAGCCCGAAATTCCAATCGGAACATTTGTTTCGTCTCACATTTCGATAGGTTTCGACGGATTGTTGAATTATTATGCAAATCGCGACAGTATTTCGCTGCTCGACTTTGAAAACGCTTTCGTGAAACATATGAACTGGTACGAGAAACTTCCTGTTCCGTATTTTGTTGCGGCTTCCGAAAAACTGATAAAACTTTTTGAAGATTCTACGGTTGAAGGAATGACTGTTTCGGCGCCGGGATTTTACGGACCTCAAGGCAGAGTTTTGCGTTTGCATCTTTGGAAAGCCAGTCAAAACGAATTGATTGAAATATTTGAATACAGAGGAAAAAAAATTGCGAATTTTGAAATGGAAGGTTCGGCAATTGCAGGTTTATCAAGACTTTTGGGACACGAGGCAATCACAATATGCACTATTATTGCAAATCGCACAAACAAAACAGCGCTTGTAGATTATAAAAGCAACGTGCGTAAAATGGTTGAAATGACTCTCGAAAAAATATTAACATTATAAATTTAAATAAATACAGTATTAATCACACTTGCAAAGTGTAAAAACAATAAAATCATGAGTTTGGAACTGACAATAAACAACGACATCAAAACCGCAATGCTTGCAAAAGACAAACTGCGGCTCGAAACATTACGCTCGATAAAGGCGGGAATCTTACTTGCAAAAACCGCCGAAAAAGCAACCGAAATTACCGAAGATTTTGAAATAAAAATGCTGCAAAAAATGGCAAAACAGCGCAAAGAATCGGCTGCTATTTACAATCAGCAAAATCGCCCCGAACTTGCCGAAAAAGAACTTGCCGAAGCGACAATAATAGAACAGTATTTGCCGCAACAACTTTCGGAAGAAGAAATTACGGATTTATTGCAAAAAATTATCGCCGAAACAGGAGCAACATCCGCAAAAGATATGGGAAAAGTTATGGGAGCAGCAAGCAAACAACTTGCAGGCAAAGCAGATGGACGCCTGATTTCGGAAACAGTAAAAAAATTACTGTCATAGATTTGCGGATACTATATTATACTGTGCGCGGTCGAAGTTTGTGATTACAGATTCTCCGTCAGGGGAACAATATTAATAGAAAAACGCATACCATTTTCTTTTATATTCTCCGCAGAAGATTAATATATAAGAAGTTAATGCCCTGCGGGCAAAAGACATGAAGAGAGAAAATATTTTTCTATTGATATAAATACCTGCAGACAATGTACAAAACTACCTCGTGTTCAACATAAATGTTTCTGTTAAGTATAAATTCACAACAAATTAAAATACAAACAATTAACAATGATATTATTGCATATTCTATCACAAATATACAATAGATTATTAATTTCCCAGTTCCAATTGATTTTTTACTAAATTAAAGTATTCGCCTTTATTTGCAGCAAGTTGAGCGTGTGTTCCCTGTTCGCATATTTGTCCGTTTTTTAAGACAATGATTTGATTTGCATTTTTTACGGTTGAAAGTCTGTGTGCAATAATTAAAACTGTTTTCCCGACAAAAAATTCTTGCAAATTATCATGAATAATTTTTTCATTTTCGGCATCAAGAGAGCTTGTTGCTTCATCAAGAAAAATGAATTGAGGATTTTTATATAAAGCCCTTGATATAAGCACTCTCTGTGTTTCGCCGCCACTTAACTGTATTCCTGCATTACCTATTTTTGTGTCGAATTTCATTGGCAAGTGTTTGACAAAATCTAATATATTTGCAATCTTGCAAACATGAATTAATCTGTCCAAATTTATTTCACTGTCAGAAAATGCAATATTTTCGGCAATAGTTCCACTGAAAATTTTTCCGTCCTGCAATACAATTCCGCAATTATTTCTCCATTCATCTGCAAAAATTTCATTAATGTTGATGTTGTTAAGGTATATATTTCCACATTCGATATTATAGTATGCCAGCAGCAATTTCAATAAAGTAGTTTTTCCGCTTCCGCTTGCGCCTACAATTGCTGTTACGGTATTTTTCTTGATTGAAAAATTCACGTTTTGCAACACATAAGGGCTGAATTTTCCCGGATATTTAAAAGATAAATTGCTGATATTAATATTATCTATCACAGTATCTTTGATATGATGTTTTTTACCTTCATCTTCATTTTCATTATTGTGAATCTCACCGATACGCTCGTTTGCAATTTTTGCATCCTGTACATCTTTTACAGAATAAATCAAATTGTTTGTAGGCGCAACCAATTGCCCGATAACGTACGAAACGCTTAATAATACGCCTAATGACATATCTCCGTTAATAATAAAGTATGCACATATTGCAATTGAAATCAATTCTTTGAATTTAGACAGAAAATGCACTCCAACAAGTTGATACATATTCAGAAACAATGAACGCAATTCTAATTTATTCAATCCTTCCTGCAATTTTGTAATTCGGTTGATAGTTTTGTTTTGAGCATTGTTTATTTTAATTTCAGGCATATTCATTATAAATTCGTAAATTATATTGCTGTTTTCCGACTGCTTCAAAAACATTGCATATTCTAAAACAGATCTTCTTCTCAGAAAAAGAAGTACCCATAAAACCGATAAAATTGTTAAAAAGAAATAAATAATAAAAATGATATGATTGTAATAAAGCAGTATCGAACCGAAAATAATAATATTCAGTACGTTCAATATAAATTCAATACCTTTCCATGTTACAAATTGTTGAATTTTATTCTGGTCGCCGATGCGCTGTAAAGTTTCGGTATTCAGGCGTGTATCAAAAAAATTTACAGGCAGTTTCATTAATTTTCCAAGCAGAGATTTTTTTAAATCAACACTCAAAATAAAATTAAATTTGGTCAAAATCAGATTACTGAAAAAATCGGAAATAAAATAAGAAAGAAATAATACAAACTGAGCCAGAAGAAAATATATTACTATATTGATTTGTTTTGAACTTATACCAATATCTATAACTCTTTGAAAAACAAAAGGTATTGCCCAGTTTGCTGCCAAGCCGATAATTATTAGCAAAAATGCAAGAAGATAACGAGATTTATTTTTTGCAAAAAAATCTTTTATCTGCGTATAAACGGGTAAAGAAAATAATGATTTTTTAACGCTATCTGCCAAATGTATTTTTTCAAAATTTTCATTCGGTTGCAAAGCAACAGCAATACCTTTTTCATTGTTGCCTTTCCATGCGTTTTCAAAATCAGCTTTGTTAAGTTTCACACGCCCGTAAGCAGGGTCGGACAGATGGAAAACCGTATCGGCTTTACGTTCTGCTGTTCGCTCGTAAACCAAAAAATGTTCCTGTTTCCAATACAAAATAACGGGAAACGGAAAAGTCATTAACTCTTCCGTTGTTAATTTCAAAACTTTTGCATCAAATCCCATTTTAACGGAATTATCCGCAATCTCCTGCATTGTAATGCCTGCCCGTGTAAATTCAAACAATGATTTAACTTGCATCAAATCATACTTTTTACCGAAAAAACTTGCAACCATGGCGAGGCAGGCGGCTCCGCAGTCGGTACTTGTGAGCTGATGATAAAAAGTTATTTTATGTTTGCTCATGTTCGTGTACAATCAAATCAACTTTTGCTTTTATTACCTTGTCTTTTTCTCTTTCATCAAAAGAATAAATACAAAAATCGTCTTTCCCCAAATGATATAATGCTTGTTGTGAACAACTTCCATTACAAACCGGCAACAAGCGGCATGACAGACAGGGTTTATTATTAAATTTAGCATTCATTCTGCGTTCAAGCGAATTATTTTCCCAAATTATCTCTCCGTTTTCATCAAGATATCCTTCTCTGTTTTCTGTTTTAAAATCGCGGGCTGTACATTTGAAAACATCGCCGTTATAATTTATAACTGCGCTGTTGCGTTTATCGGCATAACAGGAACCAATAACCGTTTCAGGATTATAACTGCTGTTTTTTGCAGCTAATCCTTTTTTTCTTATTAATTCAACATTTCTGTCAACAATAATATTTATATCATCAATTTTAGTATTTTGCCAAACACGGTGAAAATCAATTAATAAATTTTTCTTTGCAAAATTTTCTAGTGAAGAAAAATCATCTCCAATTTTATATGTATCTTCTACGTTTTCATCGGTATAATTAATTCTTACTCGGACAAACATTTCGTTTTCTACTATTTTTTTTATATTATTGACAATAGTAGAATATGAACCTTTTGTTTGAGTAAGAAAACGAACTTTATCATGATTTTCGCGATAACCATCCAAAGTAATTTGAAAATGCGGTTTTACCTGTTTTTTGTTGAAATAATCTATAAAACTATCATTTATCAGATAGCCGTTTGTTGTAAATCCTATATCAAACTTTTTGTTAAATTTTTTCATTACAAATATAAATTCATCGAGGATAGGAATTACGCTTTTTGCAAAATATAATAATGGTTCTCCTCCGAAAAATCCAAGAGAAAATTCTTCTAATTTTTCATCTTGTGCTATTTTTTGAATTAATTTATTAACTCTGTTTATAACATTTGCATCCATCATTGATTCTTTTATATGAGTTTCGTAACAGTACCAGCATCTGAAGTTACAATTTATTGTAGGGTTTATGGTTAAATCATACTTTTTACTGTTTTCATCGATTTCGTAAACTATTTTTTTTATTTTTTCAAGTTCGTTTATATTATCATTAACAAGAAAATTGTTTTCAATTAAATATTTATAAAAATCAGGATGTATGTTTATTAAATTATCTATTCCTTTTTGCCTTTTCTCAACTAAAATATCTTTAAGTTTTGATTCCAAAAAAATAACTTTTCGTTCAAATGTATTGTATAATGCGAATTTATCGCCGTATTGGATTATTGAATTAAACTGACTGTATTTCATGATATTTTATTTTTTATATTCAAACAAGGCTGTTCAACGCAGAACAGCCTTCGCTTGAATTGTTAATACTGTAAACCATTATTCACTTTAAATATTTGCAATGGATATTTATTCTATTTTACGCAATGTAATGTACAAGCAATAAAATTTCTTTGTAAATATTGGATAAAAACAGTTTTGAATTAATGGATTCTTTTACTATCCTTGTGTAATAACCTCTTTGCAAGCACAGCCTTTTACAACGTTGCAGCCAGAATTAGTGCAACCACAACCCTTGGAAAAGTTTATGCCCTGTAATTCTGCATTAAGTCCAGCATTGTAAGCGGAAGAAAAACCACCTTTAAACATTTCGTTTGAACTTTCCAATTCTTCAAATTTTGTAATTTCAAATTTTTCACTTTTCATTTTTTTATTTTTTATAAAATTAAACATTAAAATCTCATATTAAGAAGCCGTAGTAGCAGTAGATTTACAAGCACAACCTGCGACAGAATTACAACCAGTATTTGTACAATGACAACCAGCAGCAAAATTTATCTCAATATCTGGCCAAACTCCTCCGCCACCTGCATAAGCCGTAGAAAAACCGCCTTTAACCATTTCGTTTGAACTTTCTAAAGTTTCAAATTTTGTAATTTCAAATTTCTTTTCCATAATTGATAATATTTTTAAAATTATTTTTCCATATATCCTTTTCCCGTATATGGTCGGAGCTTTGAATAAATTTCTTTTACATTGCGCACTGCAAAATACTCTCAATTCTGACAATGCAAAATTAGTTGTTGCCTGTATAAAAAACGCATCATAAGGTTGTATAATCAACAACATATTGTATAAAATGAATTTATCTGTAAAACCTTTGTTCTTTTTTAAAAACAATTTAATAAATTTGCATTATGAAAATTTAAATATTTAATAATTTTATAAAAAATACAAAAAAATGAAAACAATAATTTTTATACTGTCAATTATTTGTGCAGGTTCGTTACTTGCTCAAACCACAAAAAAGTATGACGATGTAGAAGCCTATACCGAAGATTTGGCAAAGGTAAAACTCAACGGCAAATACGGTTATATCAACAGAGCAAAAACAGAAGTTATTCCTGTGAGGTTCGATGATGCGGAAAATTTCAGCGAAAGCCGCGCAAAGGTAAAACTCAACGGCAAATGGGGATTTATAGACAAAAGCGGCAAAGAAATTACCGCAATGAAATACGAAGATGCGTGGAGTTTCGGCGACAGTCGTCGCGCTGGAGTAAAATTAAACGGTAAATGGGGTTTCATAGATGAAGCCGGAAACGAAATTATTCCGTGCAAATACGACAAAACGCTGTTTCATTTTAACGCAAATCGTATGGCGGCAGAATTAAACAAAAAATGGGGGTTTATCGACAGCGATGGAAACGAAATTACCCCGTTCAAGTATGATGATGCAAAGTCTTTCAGCGAAAATTTTGCAATGGTAAAATTGAATGGGAAATGTGGCTTTATTGATGAAAGCGGCACAGAAATTATTTCATTGAAGTATGACGATGCACACAGTTTCAGCGAAGATTGCGCAATGGTAAAACTGAACGGCAAATACGGATTTATTGATAAAACAGGCAAAGAGATTACAGCGATTAAATATGATGTGGTAGAAGATTTTTGCGCATCGCGTGCGTTAGTAAAATTGAATGAAAAATACGGATTTATTGATAAAAACGGAGAAGAAGTGATTCCAGTTAAATATGACAGAGCAAAAACTTTTTTTAAATCTATGGAAACTTCATTTGTAACATTAAACGGCAAACAGGGTTCTATCAACATAAACGGGAATGAAGTTATTCCTGTAAAATACGATTACATTGGCGGATTTGTTTTAAGCCGTGCAAGAGTAAAATTGGGCGACAAATGGGGATTTATGCACGAAAACGGAAAAGAAATTACTCCATTAAAATACGACGAGGCATGGGATCTTACTTTTGACGAAGAACGGGCAAAAGTAAAATTAAACGATAAATATGGCTTCGTTAATGCGAATGGAAAAGAAGTTATTCCCATAAAATTTGATGATGCGGAAGATTTCAATTACGGTCGCGCAAAAGTAAGCTTAAACGGCAGAAAATTTTACATAAACAGACGCGGAAAAGAAGTAAAATAAATGTTTTGTCCTTAATTGTTGATTCTTCGTCATTTATTCAATCTTTGATTTTTGTGATTAGTCGCTCCTTAACAAGTAAAATTTCCAGATATAAAAATTAACAAACAGACATTTTAAACCTAACAGGTTTTTGAAACCTGTTAGGTTTGATGATGCTTGCTGTCCCGTTAGGGACAGAATATTGGTAGAAAGAAACGCAGACACATGCATGTCGCGCGAGTTGCCGACAGTTTTTCATGTCATCGGCAATGCTTCGCGCGAAAATATCGGCGGCAATTATCTTTCTACCGACATTTTGTCCCT
>JAISYZ010000007.1 GCA_031269545.1 Prevotellaceae bacterium | reverse complement strand
GAGAAAGATTTGAAACGTTTTATCCGCGAAAATTTTGTTGTCGGAAAATCAGATACCACAAAAATCCAAATTGACAAAAACAACTTTATTATCATTTACAATAAATGGCTTGAAACCGTAAAGCCAACCATAAATGTAAACTGGGAAATTGCCAAAAAAAATGGTTTGATAGATGGAGATTTTTACCTTGCCGATTTGTTGTCTTTTGACAATAAAACGATTACAGAAAAATTGTTAGTGCTGTTACATTCCAATCATTACGTTGCCAATCGCCGTTTCAACGAAATGGGGATGTTTTCAACGGATACGGCAGATTTTAATGATAATCAAAAGTCGCATACTCTTTTTTGGAATAAATATGAACGTCCGCCGCTCGAAGATTACTGGGATTATATTATAAACAGACACGATTTACTTGTTCCTCAGGATATTAGAGAGCGTAAAGGAAGTTTTTTTACGCCGCAAATTTGGGTGGAAAAATCGCAGGAATATTTGGCAAAAGTTTTTGGAGAAAACTGGCAGGACGAATATTATATTTGGGATTGCGCTGCTGGTAGCGGAAATTTGCTCGCGGGACTAACAAACAAGTATAATATTTGGGCTTCTACTTTGGATAAATCTGACGTTGATATTATGAAACAACGTATAGAGAATGGCGCAAACCTTTTGGAAAAACACGTTTTTCAGTTCGATTTCCTGAATGACGATTTTGATAAATTGCCCGAAGGTTTGCAGGAAATTATTAAAAATCCTGCAAAACGTAAAAAATTAGTGATTTATATAAATCCCCCTTTAATAGAACACGGAAACAAAGCAAAAATTAAGGAAAAAGGCGAGCCAAAAACAGGCGTTGCAACTAAAACAAAAATTTATAGCGAATTTCAATCCATTGTAGGAACGGCGACGCGCGATTTATCTTCGCAATTCTTTTTAAGAATTTATAAAGAAATTCCCAATTGTAAATTAGCCTCTTTTAGCACGCCAAAATTTATAAATTCTCAAAATTTTATTAAATTTAGAAATTATTTTAAAGCGCATTTTGAAAAAGGTTTTATAACAAAATCAAATACTTTTGATAATGTAAAAGGTAATTTTCCAATAGGATTTTTTATATTTGATTTAGCAAAGAAAGTTGATATTATAAAAATTCAAACCGATATTTTTTTAAATGATAATAAAGCAATAAAAAGTTGGCAATCAGACATCAAAACATTTTATGCAACCAACGAAAAAGTTTTTATTAGTGACTGGTTGCGAAAATATTATGACAAAGATAATGAAATAATCAGCTACATAATTCTACCGGGAGTTGATATGCAAGTGCAAAACGGTATATATTTTACAGGAAAACCAACAGAAAGTGACATTAAGCAACATAAACTTGCAAAAATAACTGTAAATAATTTTATGGAAATGTGCGTATATTTATCTGTCCGGCAATGTATTGATCCAACTTGGCTTAACAATAAGGACCAATTTTTGTTTCCGAATAAAAAATGGGAAAAGGATTTATTTTTTCAGAGCGACTGTATCGTTTATGCGCTGTTTCATGGACAAAATAAAGTTTCGTCAAAAGAAGGTAAAAATTATTTCATTCCGTTCAGAGAAGAAGAAGTAAATGCACAGGATAAATTTGCGGTACATTTTGCGACAAACTTTTTTGCAGGGAAAAAATATACCAATGGCAATCTTTTTGAAAAAGGCATCAAATCGAGACAAGCAAAACCGCTTGTTTTCTCCCCCGAAGCACAAGCCGTTTTTGATGCAGGACGCGAACTTTGGAAATATTACTTTAAACAGCCAAAAGTCAACGTAAATGCCTCTCTGTACGATATTCGCGAATACTTTCAGGGACGCAACGACAAAGGCAAAATGAACAACCGTTCGGAAGACGAAAAGTATAATGAACTGATAGGCAATTTGCGGAACAAATTAAAAATTTTAGCCGAAAAAATCGAACCGAAAGTGTATGAATACGGATTTTTGAAAGAGTAAACAGTATTTTGAGTTACACATTACATTCTGACTTCGGAAATCAAATCATCAATCTTCAAATCGTCAATTTGAGTAATCTCTTTCGCCGAAAATGAGAGAGCCTATACGAATTATCGTGCTGCCTTCGCTGATTGCAATCTCGTAATCGTTGCTCATTCCCATCGACAGTTCGCAAAAATCCAAATCGCCGGCAAATGTCGTTTCTTTCAGCCTGTCAAATAGTTTGCCTAATGTGCGAAATTCGTTGCGTATCAGAATTTCATCACTGGTAAAGCTTGCAATTCCCATAAGTCCAACTATTTTAACAAACGCGTACTGCAAAAATTCTTTTGTCGATAAATATTTCTGCAAATCGTTGATTGTAAAGCCAAATTTGCTTTCTTCCTTTGCAATGTGAAGCTGTAAAAGGCATTTTATAATTCTGTTTTGCTTTGCCGCTTCCTTATTGATTTCGGCAAGCAGTTTGGGCGAATCAACAGAATGTATAAGGCTGACGAAAGGCGCGATATACTTTATTTTGTTGGTTTGCAAATGTCCTACGAAGTGCCATTCTATATCTTTTGGCAATTTGCGATATTTTCGGACAAGTTCCTGAGGTTTGTTTTCGCCAAAAATACGCAAACCGCTGTCGTATGCTTGCTGTATGATTTCGCACGAGTGCGTTTTTGAAACTGCAACAAGTTTTACGCCTTCGGGAATTGTCTTTATAAAATCGTTCATTAGATTTTTTAAAAAAATCGTTTTTGTTTGATTTATTATCTTTTTTTCCTGTTTTTTTGCTGCAATTGCTGTTGGCGTTGCATTTCTTCGAGTTTCAACTGAAATTTTGATTTTTTTATCGGCTGTTTTGCATGTTCCTGCATTTTTCTAAGCAAATCTTCGTCTTTCACGATATATTTGCGCATAAACCACATTTGTCCGATGGTTATTACGTTCGACAATAAATAGTAATAACTCAAGCCGCTTGAGAAATTATTACAAAAACATAACATCATCACAGGCATAAAATATAATGACATGAATTTCATTCCTGGCATCGAATTTTGGCTTTGCGATTGACTTGACATTGTTATTTTTGTGTAGAAAAACATCGAAATCGCCATGAGCAAGGCAAAAAGACTTACATGATCTCCGTAGAACGGAATGTTGAACGGTAAATCTAAAACCGAATCGTAACCCGAAAGGTCGTCTGCCCACAAAAATGCTTTCTGTCGCAACTCGAACGATGTCGGAAAAAAGCGAAACATCGCAATAAGAATGGGAAATTGCAACAGCATGGGCAAACAGCCTCCGAACATGCTCGCTCCGTTCTTTTTGTAAAGCGCCATGGTTTCCTGCTGTTTTTTCATTGCATCTTCTTTTTTGGGATATTTTGTCGCAATTTTGTCAATTTCGGGTTTCAGTAAACGCATTTTTGCCATCGAAACGTATGACTTGCGCGTAAACGGAAATATTATCAACTTTATTAAAAGTGTAAGTATCAGTATTATTATTCCGTAATTTGAAATAAAGTTTTCAAAGAAATTGAAAACGGGAATAATTATGTATTTGTTTATTAAACCGTCTATTCCAATCCAACTTATCGGAACAAGTTTTTCAAAACTCAAATCATACGATTTCAGTGTGTTATAGTGATTCGTTCCCAGATAAAAACTTAATGTATAATTTTGACTTTCGTTTGCCGAATTGTATGGTACTGACATTTCTGCATGGAATTTTTTCATCAGTTTGTCGGCATTATTTTCTGGATAAGTATCAAAACTTAAGGTAGCATTGTCAAAATTATTTTTATTGATGATAATTGCAGAAAAAAATTGTTGTTTGAATGCTATCCAATTGATTTTGACTGGAATATCTTCCGATTTTTCTTTATTTCGTCCCGAAAGTTTTTCTATGCTTGTTTCGCCCGGAAATTTATATGCAAGTTCGGTATAGTTGTTTTCGTTGCTGAAACCTTTTTCCTGTTGAGGCGAAATCATTGTCCACAACAGTCCTAAATATGTTGAGCGTCTTTCGATATATTCTTTCAAACCGACAAAGTTCACGTCTAAATCAACAAAATACGAATTTGGACGCAATTTATAAACATATTCAATATATCCTTTACCAAGTGCAACACGCAACGGAAATTGAACAAGAGTGTCGTTGTCGCCCATTACGATTTGAGTTTCGCCGACAGGTTCAAAAACCATTTGTGATGTTGACATGCTTGCCTCGCTTGTTTCAAACTTAAACGAAAAGTCATTGTTTTTACCGTCGAACAGAAACAGAGGATTTCTACTGTATGTCTGAAAACCTTTCAATTCTGCCGAATATATGCGTCCGCCGATACTGGTCAATGTAAGTTTCAACAAATCGTTTTCAATTGTGTAAAATTCTTCTTCTTTCTGTATTGCAGTTTGTAAAATCGAATCGGCAGACAAATTCGTTTGCAATGTGTCGCCTGTAAAATTATTCAAACTGTCGACAGGCTGTAATTCCTGTCTGTCGTTCATTTTATTAACGTGAGCAATAGAATCCTGCACACGTTTTTCTTCATTATACTTTGTCGCCTGTTTCGAATTGAAAATCCCGAAACCAATCATTATCGCTACAATAAGAACCAATCCTGTAACTGTATTTTTATCCATAGTTAAAAATTAGAAGTATTTATATGTTATGTAATTATATTTTACGTATTTTCGATGCATACATTATTAATTGGCTGCAAAGATAGTATTTTAAAATAAAAATCTGAATAAATATTAAAATTAATGAACAAAATAAGTTTAAATAATAATTTATCTTTGCAGTTGATTCTTTGTCATACATGAAAAAATGAACGATAAATATAAAACAATAGATGCACCATCTACGGGAATTTACAAGGAAAAAGGCAGCAAATTTTTGTCATTCGCCTGTCCTGTTTTCGCCGAAAACGAAATAAAACTTATTATTGCGCAAATAAAAAAAGAATATTTCGATGCTCGGCATCATTGTTATGCTTATCGTTTGGGAATCGACGGCGAAACATTTCGCTCAAACGACGACGGCGAGCCTTCGGGAACGGCAGGACGTCCCATATATGGACAACTGCTTTCGTTTGATGTAACAAATGTTCTTATTGTTGTAGTAAGATATTTCGGCGGAACAAAACTCGGAACTTCGGGACTTATAAATGCTTACAAAACTGCTGCCGCCGATGCTCTCAAAAATGCAAAAATAACAGAACGGACAGAACAGCAAATCATATCATTCCGTTTCTGTTACAATGCGATGAACGATATAATGAAACTTGCGAAAGACGAAAAAATCGAAATCATTGAGCAAATCACAGAACTCGACTGCCGTATGAAAATAAAAATCGACAAAAGTAAAACAGCAATAATATTGGGAAAACTGTTGAAAATAGAATCGGTAACTGTTCAAAATGATTTATAAAAAGATACCTGTCGCTTATTGAATATCAGAAAAAATCATACCTTTGCATTCAAATTCTAACGCAATAAAATATGTAGAAATTAAAATATAAATAATAATGAAATAGAATATTAACATAAAGCATTGGCTATTATTCGCATTCAAAACAAAAGCGTAGGAAACTCTTGATTTGAATTTAATCGGATAAAAAATTTGCTTCACGGAAAGCGTAAAAACTTCCGTACTCAACTTCACAAAGTTAATGTTCACACTGAAAAGGTGTGGGCAAATCTATGAAGTTGAGGCGGGGTTCTCCTACGCTCCTCGTGAATGCGATAGAGAGGTTCACACCTTTCTTTTATCCGCAAGTGATTGGTAGTGATGCAAAAACTGTCAATCACGATATGGCAAAATCAGGAAACGAAAATCTGCGCAAGGCAAACAAGGCGAAAAACGACGAGTTTTACACGCAACTAACCGACATCGAAAATGAGTTGATGCACTACAAAGACCACTTCAAAGGAAAAACGGTGCTTTGCAACTGCGACGACCCGCGTGTTAGCAACTTTTTTCACTACTTTTCCTATAACTTTGAGTTTTTGGGACTGAAAAAACTTATTGCAACCTGCTATAAAAATCAAAATTCAGAACTTTTCAGCACGAACAACTCCGAAAAGGCAATTTACCTCGAATATACAGGCGACAAAGACGGAGACAAAATTCCTTCGATCGAAGAAATAGGCATAAACCATTTGCAGGGAGACGGCGATTTCCGTTCAAAAGAATGTATCGAACTACTGAAACAGGCAGATATTGTGGTTACAAACCCGCCGTTTTCGCTGTTTCGTGAATATGTGGCGCAACTTATTGAGTATGATAAAAAATTTTTGATAATCGGAAATAAAAATGCAATTACCTACAAAGAGATTTTTCAGTTAATAAAAGAAAACAAGATGTGGATTGGCAACACGCCTATGAGTAAAGATTTACTCTTTGGAATTCCCGATAATTATGCACAAGAACTTCTATCTACTAAAAAACAAGGAAGTGGCTATAAAATTGAAAACGGAAAAGTTTTAGGACGAGCACAAGCCGTTTGGTTTACAAATATGGACTTTTCAAAACGGCATGAAGACCTACCACTATTTAAGCCATACAACGAAACGGATTACCCGAAATACGATAATTACGACGCAATAAATGTTGATAAAACTGCCGATATTCCCTGCGATTATTCAGGCGCAATGGGCGTTCCAATTACTTTTTTAGACAAATATAATCCCGAACAGTTTGAAATTTTAGACGGCATTGGCAGATACAGTATGTTGGACGGTCCAACAGAAGAAACAAAAGGAAAATATTTGACAACAATAAACGGCGAACCAAAATACGCCAGAGTAATAATCAAAAAAAACAGATAAATCACAAAAATCAAAGTTCAGACATTATGCAAATAGAACTCAAAGAAATATCAATCAAAGAATTGGCAGACGGCTATCAAGACAACGCCGAAGATGGAATTGTCGGTTATGGTGGAGAACTCGACATTCGCCCGCCGTATCAGCGGAATTTTATTTACAAAGAAACACAACGAAACGCCGTGATAGACACCGTTTCAAAAGGTTTTCCGCTCAATGTGATGTATTGGGCGGTGCGTGAAATTAGTGGTTACGAAGTTATTGACGGGCAGCAGCGCACAATTTCAATTTGTCAGTATGTAAAAGGATTTTTCTCATGCCGAAATCTCTTTGGCAGGCATGACAATCTTGCATTTCACAACCTTACCGAAGACCAGCAGGAAAAAATTCTGAATTACAAATTGATGGTTTATCTTTGCAGTGGCACACAAAGCGAGAAGTTAGAGTGGTTTGAAACAATCAACATTGCAGGCGAGGAACTGTCAAAGCAGGAACTCCGAAACGCCGTTTATGTCGGCACTTGGGTGGCTGACGCTAAAAAATGGTTCAGCAAATCGGGCTGTCCTGCGTATTCTATTGGCAATAAATATCTTAATGGCGAACTCAATCGACAAATTTATCTCGAAACTGCTATCAAATGGATTAGTAATGACAGAATCGATAGTTATATGTCTGAATACCAGCACAAGCCAAACGCAAACGCACTTTGGATGTATTTTCAGAGTATAATCAATTGGATTGAAATAACTTTTCCAAAATATCGCAAAGATATGAAAGGTGTTGACTGGGGCGGACTGCACCGCAAATATTCCGCCAATTCATACAACCCTGCGGAAATTGAAGCCGAAATATCAAAACTTTACGCAAATTCCGAAGTTGATAATAAAAAAGGCATTTACGAGTTCGTCTTGAAACCCAACAAAACCGTTGCCGACGACCGTTTGCTCTCAAAACGAGTGTTTGACGACGCAGATAAAGCCACAAAGTACGAACAGCAAAATCACAAATGCACCATTTGTAACGAAGAATTTGAACTCGAAAATATGCACGGCGACCATATCACGCCTTGGAGTGCAGGCGGCAGAACGATTTTAGACAACCTGCAAATGCTTTGCAGAGACTGCAATTTGAAAAAATCAGCACAAGCCCTGTAAACCACATAAATACAATTACAAAGAAATATTATAATGCAACAACAAAGGATTGGACTTGGAATGGAATTAGACGAAAAATTTGCCCCGATTATAAAACAGCGTGTCGAAAAAGAGTCGAAAATAGATTTGTAACTGCTCAAAACTGTTAATTTGTAATTTAACGATTTAACGATTACAGGCGACGAAACTACGGAAGCCTGAGGAAGTTCGGCGCAGCCGATTCGGACTTACGACTTATAACGTTTTAGCAGATTTGTGAGTTTTTTTGTTTTACAGGTAATTGATTATCAATGCTGTCAGTTTTGTTTTACAAAATGCTAATTATAGTATGTTGGTTTGTGTTGATGTACAGTGTAATTTTGCATACTAAATTATTCTATATTTATGAGTAATAAAAATATATTGGAGATTTTTGGTCAGAATGTCCAAAAATACCGAAAAGAAATGAAAGTGTCGCAAGAAAAACTTGCAGATATTGCAGGCGTTCACCGTACTTATGTCGGTATGGTTGAGCGGGCAGAGAAGAATATTACGCTTCGCAATATGGAAAAATTTGCGATTGCACTAAAAGTAAAAATTAAAGATTTATTAGAAAATGAGTAACGAAGAATTTGAATTTTCGATAAGCAATACATTAAAAAGCATTTATCGGTTAAATATTGAAGCTGCTTGTTTCGCTGCGGGCTTTGTTCCTAAACATATTTTATTAGACAGAACTCGCAATATTCATTCGTATTTTCTCTTCTTGCGAACTAAAGATCAGCATATCATTACTTCTATTTGTGATACCGGACACCTAAAAGACGGATTGATAAATGTTTTACGCACTCAATATTCGCAATTAGACCGTCCTTTGTTTTTGATTATTCAAGATAATGATAAATCGTTAAAAGTAATTGAAGGTAACTTTGTTAGAGAAAAGTTGCTTGAAGCCCCGAATGCAAATATAGAAGATTTTTTGCTTTCAAATGCAGAAAACTTTAATGATATAATTTACAGCATTAAAAAAGAGTTATGAACAAAGACATACAATTATACAAAGAATTGGTCGATTTTTGCAATAGTCGGCAGAAAGAAATTGAGGTTAAATTTAAACGAAATTTAGATTTTTCGGATTTTAATGAGCAGTGTTACAATGAAATGTTTTTGAAACAAAGAAAAACCACTGCTCCATTGCAAGTGAAGCAATTAAAAGAAATTATACCCAATTTAACGGAAGCGTATAAAAGCAATGCCTCTCATTTTTGGAATAAGCGCAACGAATCAATAAAAGGTCTGGATATTCAAAAGGGGCAATGGTACGAAAAAGCATTACAACTATTTTTAGTACCTCAAGGTTTGAGCGTAGTTAAGAAAAGTTTCCCTTTTCCTGATTTTGAAGTTCTAAAAGATGATAAAACTGTCGGTTATTACGAACTGAAATACATAAAATCACCGTTTCTGTCCGCAAACAATTTAATAAAAGACACTTATCCATATTATTCAACTCGCTACGATTACGAAGCATCGCTTACATTGGATACTGGCGAAAAACTGAAAAATCAACGTGAAAAAATTGAAACTGATTTGTTTCCAAACAATCACCCCGTGTTTTATATTTGGTGGTATGATTGCTTTCATATCAAAGGTATTTTTGCAATGTCTGCAGCAGAAGTGTTTGCTTATTACGACCATTTGTCAGGCAACTTGCTGCAAAGAAAAGAGCGTGCAGGCGATTTGGAAACTTTCCAAGAAAAAGGCAAAATTTACCCGCCTTTGTTGAATATGATTACATTTTCAGAATTACTAAATACTTTTCAGAATGCATAAATTTTATATCACCAATAATTTAGGTGGTGGTGGTACAAATGTTAGCCGCTTTGTAGATTACAAACAATTATTTGATTTACAAAACATTGGATTATTATTGAATTATTATTACCTTTCGGGTAAAGTAAAAATTAAGTTTGATACAACATTGTTAAAAGAACTTGAAAAGTTTGATAATATTGCTGAATTTTTGAACTACGCAAAGAAATGGTTTGCAGACAATCGCAGTGTTTCCGCTTCGTTCAAGCAAAATCTAAAACCTACAAATATAAACGGTTATATGCTTGATAATGGTTGTGGTAATATTTTGCGAGATTTGTTACAAAGTGGAAAATATACAACAAAAGCCGTTCGGAATCTTGTTGAGCCGTTCCACGACTTTTCGGAATCTTTGAATTTTGATTTTTCTATTGCGCTGGATTATGCAACGAAATACACTTACAAAGACAATGAAAACGCCGATAGTCAAATGAAAAAGCTTTGGCAGGAACTTGCTGGGAACGAAAAAATTAATTTGTCGTTGATTGATACCACTTTATCTGTAAAAAAGTTAAAAAACTACAATCATAAAATTTATGCACCTTTACACGGTTTCGATTATGATTCTTTTGAAGATTATTTGAATGCCGTAATAAAAGCGGAAAAACAACAAAAAACAAAATTTGACGGTTTCGCACTTGGAGGAATTGCCGATAGTAAAAAGTTGCCAAATGCAATTTGGAATGTTCCCAAAGGGATAACCAAAGAGTTGAAAATCGGTTATATTGTGTCAAAATTGTGTCAAAAAGTCTGTAAAATTATCGACCGACCGCTACACGTTTTAGGTGCGGGCAATATCTATGTTTTTCCTTTCATTATAAATTCGGGCGCGACTTCGTCAGATTGTCATTCTGCTTGGCGTAGAGCATCTGACGGTGGTTTCGATAAAGCAAAAATTTTAGTTCCGCTTCTTAATGATAAATTAGAATTTATCAATTCCAAATATACACTTAAATATGTGCATATCAAAAATATAAACAATTCCTATGCTTTTGATTGCGGTTACACTATCTCTACGTTGAAAAAGTTGTACAAGTCAATTAGTAAAGAAGATTTTTACTTTGGCGAAATTTTGGCTTTTTATCAAGCAGTTAAACAGTATGACTTGCTTATTCGCTTTACGGAAAAATATCCCGATTATTTGAATAGATTGTGCAAAACGCCTGATAGTGAATTAAATGAAAGTTATTGCAAATTGATTGAAAAATTAAAATTGTAATTTTTTTCAAAAATGACTTGTAATGCAAAAAAAGTTGTATTTTTGCATACTATCATTAGTAAAATATAAATTAAATGAATCAAATATTTAATCATAGTAGTGAGATAATGAGCGAAATACCCGATAAAACGGTATCTCTAATGGTTACGTCGCCTCCTTACAATATCAATGTCGATTACGGAAACAAGTGGGCGAATGGAAAGTTGATTGAAACAAAAGGGAAAAAATATATTGATAATTTGGAAGAAACAGAATATCGTAAAATGTTGGAACGAGCCATTAACGAAACAAAACGAGTTTTGAAAGACAACGGACAAATTTGGTTTAACATCAAAAATCGTTACGATAAAGGTAATATCATTCCTCCATTTTGGATTATGGATTTTTTTCAAGATATGTTTTTGAAAAACATAATAATCTGGAATTTCGATTGGGGCGGCTCTACAAATAAAAGGTTTTGCTCACGCTACGAATTTGTTTTTTTCTTTACAAAACAGAAAGAAAATTACGTTTTTAACCTCGAAGACGTAAAAATTCCTGCGTTGAATTATCGTCCGGACCGTTACAAAACACAACTTAAAAATCCTACTGACGTGTGGCGTATTTCGCTTGTTAGCGGGAACTCGCCTGAACGTACTGAACACCCTGCACAATATCCTGAAGAGTTGATAGAGCGTATTATTAAAACAGGAACAAATGAAGGTGATTTGGTATTGGACCCGTTTATGGGTAGCGGAACAACTGCGATTGTTGCCAAAAAATTGGGCAGAAATTATGTAGGATACGAAACCGAACAAGACTTTATAAACATAGCAGAAAAAAGATTGAACTATGCAGAACAAGGATTATTTTAACATAAATCAGCCGAATATTTATCAAGTGCAAGATTGTTGCTTTACAATCGCCGATTGTATAGAAACGCTTAATAATATGCCGAAAAAATCAGTAAATACGATTGTAACTTCGCCACCGTATAATTTGAATAAAAAATACGGAAAATATGACGATAATCGCACTTTTGAGGAGTGGGAAAATTTGATTGATCGAGTTGCAAACTCCGCTTTTGACGTGCTTACTGATAATGGAAGTTTCTTATTAAACGTGTCGCCAATCCCCGATAAAAAAACAAAAGAAATTGTGCCATTAGATGCTATTGCTTATTTTGTTTTCAAACGCAATGACTATGCCTTGCGTAACAGCATTGTTTGGCATTTTAACAATATGCAAAACTGTGTAAATCGTTTGAGCGGGCGCTGGGAAGCAATTCTTTGGTTCGTAAAAGATATAAATAATTATCAGTTTAATTTAGAGGATATAAGAATACCTTATATTACGAAAAATGACAAACGATTGGTTGGCGGAACAGGTCGTAATCCGACAGATACTTGGAATTTTGATATTCCCGAAAGTGATTTTTGGTATTTTGACCGCGTTAATAATATGACTAAAAATAAATTAGGTATAGAAGAACACCCTTGTATTTTCCCTGTCCCAATGATAGAACGCATTATTAAAATGACGACTCAAAAAGGCGAAGTTGTTTTAGACCCGTTTCTTGGCAGTGGCACGACATTAGTTGCTGCTCAAAATCTAAAGCGGATTGGACTTGGAATGGAATTAGACGAAAAATTTGCCCCGATTATAAAACAGCGTGTCGAAAAAGAGTCGAAAATAGATTTGTTTTTATAATTTGTTCGTTATGTTGTCAATCACGGCAGGAGGCAGCAGGTTCGCTGTCTTTTATTTTTGTCGCTGCCGTTCATCGCTTGCACATAACTTAATAACTTACGACTGTTGCAGATTGCTCGCTACGCTCATAAATACAATATTTTCAAAAACTTTTCGTTCTTAACTTTTACCTCTTAGCGCTGTTAATTTCTGCATATCAATCGGTTATTTATTATGTTGGCGACTGTTCAAAAAAAATTATATTTTATATATTTTGTTGTCGATTTTAATTATTACATTTGCACAATTATAAAAATTAATTTTTAATATCGTTATCATAATGAAAAGTCTTGTATCCATCACTGATTTCAATAAAGATGAAATACTCAAAGTGCTTGATTTGGCAGCCGAATTTGAGAATAATCCTAATCAAAATATGTTGGAAAACAAAGTTGTTGCATCTATTTTTTTTGAACCATCTACGCGCACTCGATTGAGTTTTGAAACAGCAGTAAATCGTTTGGGTGGCAAGGTTATCGGGTTTTCCGATTCGTCAAACACAAGCGTATCGAAAGGCGAAACCCTGAAAGATACAATTTCGATGATTGCAAACTATGCAGATTTAATAATCATGCGACACCATATCGAAGGAGCAGCGCGTTATGCAAGCGAAATATCGAAAGTTCCCGTGATCAACGCAGGCGATGGAGCAAACCAGCATCCAAGCCAGACTTTGCTCGACATGTATTCAATAAAAAAAACACAGGGCAAACTTGAAAATCTCACAATAACGATGATTGGCGATTTGAAATACGGACGCACCGTACATTCATTGCTAATGGCAATGTCGCATTTCAATACGGCATTTAAATTTATTGCGCCGACAGAATTGCAAATGCCTGTCGAATATAAAAACTATCTCGACAAAATAGGGCTTAAATATTCGGAACACAGCGAACTTACTGACAATATCAGCGATGCGGATATTATTTATATGACACGAGTACAGCGCGAACGCTTTTCGGATTTGCTCGAATACGAAAAAGTCAAAAACATTTACGTTCTCACAAACGAAATGCTCGAAAACACAAAGCAAAATGTAAAAGTTCTGCATCCTCTTCCTCGAGTAGGCGAAATAGATGTCAATGTAGATGATAATCCCAAAGCATATTACTTTACGCAGTCGCTCAACGGCGTTTACACTCGAATGGCAATAATAACATACGTATTAGGATTAAAATAAAGGTAAATAATATTAAAATTTAATAAAATCAAAAATATGCAAAAAGAATTAAAAGTAAGCGCAATCAAGGATGGCACAGCAATTGATCATATTCCATCGGATGCATTATTTAAGGTTATACAAATTCTTGGACTCGAAAAATCGGAACATCAAATTACCTTTGGCATGAATCTTGAAAGTAAACGGATGGGAAATAAAGCAATTATTAAAATTGCCGACAGGTATTTTAAGGATGATGAAATAAACAGAATTACTCTGGTTGCGCCTCATGCAAAATTGAATATAATAAAAAATTATGAAGTGATAGAAAAAAAAGTTGTTAAAGTTCCTGATTTTATCGAAGGCATAGCAAAATGTATGAATCCCAAATGCGTTAGCAATATCGAAAATATAAAGTCGAAATTTAAAGTTATAGCAAAGGATAAAGTTACATTACAGTGTCATTATTGCGAACGTATAACGAATCAGGAAAATATTATAATAAAAAACTGAATGGAACATTAAATAAAATAAAGTATTAAGTAAAATTTATAAAAAGTCATGAAAAATTTTAAAATCTATGTTTCTGCGCTCTTATGTGCATCTTTTTTGATGTCGGGCTGCAACGAAACAAGCAATACCGTAAAAGGCGGAGTCGCAGGCGGAACAGGCGGAGCGCTTATCGGTGGAATTATCGGAAATCTTATTGGTAAAGATACCAAAGGAACAGTTATCGGCGCAGCAATTGGCGCGGCAGTTGGAACAGGAGCAGGCGTTATTATCGGTAAAAAAATGGACAAGCAAAAAGCCGAATTGGAACAAATAAACGGAGCGCAAGTAGAAAATACTACCGACAGTAATGGTTTGCAGGCAATTAAAGTTACTTTTGATTCGGGAATATTGTTTGCAACAGGTAAAAGTGAATTGAGCGCTGCAGCTCGCAATTCGTTGCAACAGTTTGCAATATCCTTGCAAAACAATCCTCTTACAAACGTACAGATATTTGGACATACCGACAACACAGGCTCGCGTCAGGTGAACGAAAAATTATCGTTAGACCGCGCCAAAGCAGTTGCAAACAATCTGATGAGCCATAGCGTAAACGGACAACGCCTTGCCGTACAGGGAATGGCTTACGATGATCCTGTTGCAGACAACGGCACTGCCGAAGGAAGAGCAAAAAACCGCCGTGTCGAAGTTTACATAATTGCTAATTCGGAAATGATAAATCAGGCACATTCTGGAACTTTGCATTAATAATTTGCAAAAAAAATCGAAGAAAGCGCAACTAAAATTGCGCTTTCTTATGTTTAAATAATTAGTCTCTCCTTAAAAAGAACATAAAATATTTATTAACAATCAATTATTAGTTGAAATTAGATAAAAAAATTGCAGGGTTTTAACAATATCCGGTTCAAAACCCTGCAAATATTTAAAAATTTTC
>JAISYZ010000184.1 GCA_031269545.1 Prevotellaceae bacterium | reverse complement strand
TTTACTAGTTTCAATCCGAAAAGGGCTGCAAAGGTAATACCTTTTTATTTATTACCAAATTTTTTTTCGCTTTTTTTTCTTAATTTATGCTAACTAACTCATTTGTAATATCGTATTTTGTCTATCATATTTTAAAAATCCAGCAGATTAATGTTTAATTGCACTATTTACTTTTTATATTGCCTGTCTTTTAGTATGATTAAATCACAGTTTCATATCCTAAAAGTATTGAAATTACTGTCTAAAACAAATATTCCGTTTATGTGTTCTGCCAATTATCCCGTATCGTCTGTACATCTGAATGATAATATTTCAGGGAATGCTTTTTAAAATAAAATATTGTTATGATAATAACTTTTCTCTCAAATCGTAAACTGGAAAGTTCAGATTTTGGCGTAATATCTGCTGTAATGTTTTTGTATCGAGTACGTACCCTTGCGGAGAAACAGGATTTACGGTAATGGCAATAAGTTTGGTTTTATGCAATACTTTTATGCAGCCTCCTTTTTTCAGAAACGAATTATAAACTTCGGGCGTAACGAATATCTTTGTGAAATCTTTAACAATTAGCGTAAATCCGTTGATGTTGCTTTGCATACGAATAAAATTGAGCAGTTTATCTGTTACAACGCCTGATACAAAAAGCATTTTGCAATTGCATAGATATTCTTTTTTCACTGTTTCTGTCGCAGTCAGCATAAATGCCGATTCGATATGCAAATCGTGCAAGGTTCCGTTATCGTCGATGCAGTACAAGCCTTTGTCTATATCGGAAAATAGTGTTTGAGCATGTATGTCGGCAGGCTCAAGCGAGATAAGTTCGCAAACAAATTTTGTTTTTTGTACAAGTTGCCTGATATTTGCCGAAAATGCCGTTCCTGTTGCAAGAATCATTGCCTGCGCGATGCTCGGCGAAGCGGGACTCATTCGCGAAAGCGCTCCATCGACAACAGTAATATCAGCGCCAAAAGATGAATTTTGCGCTATTATTTTTTGCAAGAGTGCAGTATTTGCCGGTCCCGACAGCAAGATTTTTCCTGTGGTTTTGGCTTTTGCCGTTACGAGGCGTCCGAGCGAAGTACGTTCGGCGCTTATATTTAGTATTTCGGCAGTCAGGCGACATGCATGATAGTGTTTTTCGGAAGTTACAAAAATCATGTTTTCAAATATTGTGATTTCAGGTTTTGCAGTACTTGTAACTTGATCGATACTTTCACCGTCGATGCCTATGGATGTTACCGCAACGGATATATTTCTGTTATTAAGCGCAGATAAGATATAATTCAGACATTCTGTTTTGCCGGTATTTTTCTCTGTTCCCACGATAGCAAGACTGCTGTATTTTAATATTTCCGAAATGAAAGGCATTTGTTGTTTATTGTGTATTTTGTTTTTAGTTTATTTCGTATTGCGGCGTAGAGAAGCAATCTATATTAATTGAAAGTTGAAAATATAAAACATCAAATTTAACAAAAACAAAAAAAGACACTCGGAATATTCCGAGTACCTTCTACTGTTAAATTATAAAATAAATCTACCAACTATAGTCGTCTTTTTGAGGTTGTTTTTCGTTTGTTTTATTGTCAAGTTTTTCTTCGGGCGCAGGATAATTTACAGTATTTCCTGTTAGCTTATATGCCGATGTTTGCGAAGCCTTCAATCCGTTTTTTGCATTTTGCGTATCAACTTCAAACGAAACTTCTTTGCCCTTATATATTTCGTAATTTTCCCAACTGAATATATTTGCGTCTGGTGCAAAAGTAAATGTTATAAGTCCTGCTTTCATGTTAATCTGCAAATACTTTGTTATGGATGCGCCTTCTCCCTTGTCGGCGGCAAGGTTAATAAATCCGCAGTAATGTCCCTGTCCCTTATCCATCAAAATAACGTGCTGTCCGTTGCTCGAACCGTCAATTACTTCTTCGAGCATTAATATTACAGGAAAATTTTTGAAATCGGGAACGAAAAAATGAGGTTCAAACTTTGTGTATTCGTTAGCCTCGCCTGCTCCCCAAGATAAAACTTCTTTCCTGTTTGTAATATTTAAAATTGCAACTTTTTGCAATTCGGAATTGATAAAAACCTGATAACGTCCTGTTGCGTACATCATGTAATCGTCGTAATTGGAATTTGACATTTTTTTACCCTGCAATTCGGATAAACCGTATTTTACCGACACCCCCGCTGTCGATTGTTGTGCTGATGTTAATGTAATCAACGAAAACATCAATAAGGAAATAATAAAAATCTTTTTCATTGTTTGTGTTTTTATATTTATTTTGCAAAGTTACAAATTATATGCCATAAATCGTATTTTGAAACATTTATTAACTTTGCAAAACGAAATTTCACGTATATTATGAATATATCAAACATAGAATTAGGCAATAAGCCCGTTTTTTTGGCTCCAATGGAAGATGTTACTGATCCATCGTTCCGTTTTATATGTAAGCATTTTGGCGCCGATATGATGTACACTGAATTTATTGCAGCTGATGGGCTTATCCGGGATGCTTCGAAATCGGTAATAAAACTTGATATTTTCGATTACGAACGTCCGATAGGAATACAGATTTACGGACACAAAATTTTACCGATGACAGAAGCAGCCAGACTTGCAGAACAGGCTAATCCCGACGTTATTGACATTAATTTTGGATGTCCCGTACGCAAAATTGCAGCACGCGGCGCAGGTTCGGGAATGATGCTTTTTCCCGACAAAATGGTCGAAATGACTCGCAGTATTGTCGATGCCGTCAAAATTCCCGTAACGGTTAAAACACGTTTAGGTTGGGACGAGAACAGCAAAATAATAGTAGAACTTGCCGAACGTTTGCAGGATGTTGGAATTGCAGCAATAACAATTCACGGACGCACCCGTTCGCAACTTTATAAAGGCGAAGCCGACTGGACGCTTATCGGCGAAGTCAAAAAAAATCAGCGATTGCATATTCCTGTTATCGGCAACGGAGATATTGACAGCCCGCAAAAAGCAAAAAAAATGTTCGACGACTATAATGTTGATGCTATTATGATTGGTCGTGCAACTTTCGGACAACCGTGGATATTCAAAAGTATAAAACATTATATAAAAACCGGCGAACTGCTTGCCGAACCAACTGTTACAGAACGCGTTGAAATTGCAAAAATGCATTTTAAAAAATCACTTGAAATAAAAGGAGAACGTGTAGGAGTTCTTGAAATGCGCCGACATTTAAGTTGTTATTTCAAAGGTTTGCCCGATTTCAAAGAAACAAGATTAAAACTTGTAACAACCAGCGAGCCGGGAAAAATTATCGAATTACTTAATTTTATAAATGATCGCTGGGGACAGGATACATAGCCGCTATTTAGTCGCTCCTAAATAAGGAATATAAGTTATTTATTAATAGATAATTACGAATGAAAATCGGGAGAAGAAATTGCAGGGTTTTGCACCATATATTGTTAAAGCCATGCAAATATTTTCAAAATATTATTTCAAAATCATTAAATCAAACATTTACAATTCAGCCAACAAATGCTTTGAAAATGTCCATGACGGGACAAGCCGTCATCTTCAAATATTTTAGTAAAACTATCTCTGAAAAATGCTTTTAAGGAACGATTATTTAAAGCGTAAAGATATAAGTAATTGTTCCCATTTGCGAAAGTGCGGCATTTTTGTCAACATTGAAACGTGCGCGGCGAGCGGCATCTTCGGCTGCTTTCCAAAGTGTAGCATCTTGCAGCGTTGAACCTTTTGCCGTTGCGCGAGCGTGTGTAACTGCGCCGTTCTGGTCAACGCGAATTTCAACAACAACTTTTCCAGATTTTTGCAGATTATATGCAGGTTTGGGAAATCCTCCCGAAGCCGAACGTCCCTGTAAACTGAACGACACGCCTTGTTCGCTTGTAGTAAATCCTGTTTGCGTATTTGCTGTGCGAGTCGGTTCATCGT
>JAISYZ010000089.1 GCA_031269545.1 Prevotellaceae bacterium | reverse complement strand
AAAACAACTGTTTTTTCGTTATTGTCAAAACCCTTTGGTTTATACTCGGCATTACTAAAATTAATTTTATCAAAATAATCTGTTTCCGTATTCCAAAATAAAATACTCGGTTCATCAGCAAAAGCAGAAACCGAAAATATTACAAACAAAATAACCGAAAATAATTTAATTTGCATTGCTTTTTACTTTTCCCTGATCCAAATAATATGTCTTTCCGCCTTGTGTAATTGGTTGCGTCTCCTTGTTAATTCTATCAACAATCCCCTTATATTTATCCCGCTCTGCTTCAACCTCTGCCAGTTTATTTTCTAGTCCCTTTTTTTGCTCAAGTAGCCGAATTTTGTCAGATTCTTCTTCTGTCAAACGTTTTTCTAACTTTTCGTTATTTTGTTTTACCGTCTGTAATTTTTTTTCCAATGTATCGTATTTTAGAAGAATCCCCTTATCTTCATCCCACTTTGCTTCAACCTCTACCAGTTTATTTTCTAGTTCTTTTTTTTGCTCAAGTAGCTGAATTTTGTCAGATTCTTCTTCCGTCAAACGTTTTTCTAACTTTTCGTTATTTTTTTCTAATGCTTTGTACTTTCCTTGCTGTTCTCTGTTTTTTGTGGAATAACCATGAGCGACATACATGGTAATACCTAACGCAACAAATAATAAGACACAAGCAATAGTAAGCACTCTGAACCAACCGATATTCTCATAAACGGTAACAGTTTCACCTATAACCGGCGGCATTTTGTCAACAGTAATTTTTACCGAACCGGCTCTCATAATGATTTTTACGCCGTTCTCTTCGCTCAAATCGTAATCAAGCCAATCTACCGGTTCACTGTTTTCTTTCTGACTTTCGTTTTTGTTGACGTTCTTCTGAACAAGTATTTTGCCTGATATTGTACCTTTGGGAATACTGTTAAATGTCTTAATAATTTTGTTTTCGATTAATTCCCAACTTTTATTGTCATCGTTCCAACGTACAATGTCCGCAAATGCCTTGCCGGGGTTCTCCCAATTTTGATAGTAATAACGAACAAGACCTTTCACTTCTCCCTGCGAAAGGCACGAAAAAACGAGGTAAACATAGAAAGTTCGATTCTCGCTGTCCTTTCCATTTGTTTTTTCGCCGAGTTTATCAAGCGACGCAAGTAAGATATGAAATTTGCCATTGTCAAAAGAAACGACGAGCCCTTTCTCCCCGTCTGGAATTCGGCTTTTTAGCGATTGAGAAATTTTTGCAAGCGGAAAATCATTTCCTCTTGTCGCCCAACTCCAGCGGTAATCGTTGGTATAATCGCGAGTAAGAACGGCATATTGCATTACTTGTTCTCCTGTAATTTTTCAACTGAATAGTTACTTGACTATGTTGAACGCAATCGTCCATCAATTTTGACGACATCGACCAAGTGCGAAATTTTAGGCTTTGCGTTTTTTAGGCGTTCACGGACAATATGAGCGTTGATGAACGGATGCGACTTGCATTCTTCTGGAAATACCTGCGGGTCAACGGTCCTACTATTTTGAATCAATTCCACAATATCATCTGCGCGGGCATGTTTATTAACGTCGTAGCCAAATAAACGTAGAGGTAATCTGATTACCCATCCGAAAAATCCTTTTTTTAGTTTCTTAAAATATTCGAGAACCTTATTCGCCTCGTTTTCGTAAAATATAATCGCTTCCTGTAACGATTTTTCGATAGCAAGTAACGCGGGAACTTCGCAATTTTTTGGATCGTATTCCTTTCCTTTGAGAGCATAAACCGCTTCAACTTTGTCATCTTTTTCGGAGTAGTACGTGAATTGAACACATCCGAGTGTTTCTACGTAAGTAACAAAACATTCGATTTCGTTCAGTGTTCTTTTGAGCTCACTGATACACTTACCATAATGCTTATCGAATTCGCCGCCCTTTCCCATGAGCCATTCTACGCCGCGTTTTTTATCACGGATATATGTTTCCGCCCGCATTAAAACAAAAACAATACGGTGCCCCTTTGGCAACGACACATTGTCTTTATAGAAATTAGTAATGTATTCCGGCGCATTACGTTCTTCATGGTATTTACTGTTGTTTTCAATCATTGAAACGCAATCAATGCACCAGAAAGAAACAATGCTCTGCGACAGGAGTTCTTTTGCCTCATTGTAATTCGGATTAGGATTTTCTTGAGTCGGCGGACTGTACCACCCACCCGGCACATCAATAAATCTGAGGGCAATATCTCTTTCCTCATTATTTCCCTGCGGATAAAGGCTAATTTCGTAGGGACTATTGGAAGCAGTTCCTATTCTTATTGGTTGCTGGTCAACTTTGAAATCATTTTTCTCCTGCGTTTTCTCAAAGTTCCGAAGAATTTCGCGAAGTTCATCAGGAATTGTCGTATGGTACTGCAAGTTATTAACCGCAACTTGTAAGTCCTTACTCATCGAAGCAAGCGTGCTGGTCTTACCAACTCGGCTGGGACCAACCATTAAAATTTGAAACATTTTCATTGTACTATGTTTGGTTAATAGCGAATACTTTATCTAAAAAGAGTCCGCACTTGGTATGTTGTAATGTTTAGGAGGTTGAACATACCAAGGTTTTATATCTCCTTTATTACGCGCCGCTTCGACGTAATTTCGGTATGCGTCTTTACAATCATTTAATCTGCCTTGCAATGCTTTAAGGTCAACTTTAACACCGGCAAGTTCACCGTTCTTGTTTATAATGTCAGCTTGTAGTTTGGCGATTTCACCTGTTTTTCTATTAAGGTCAGCCTCTGCTTTATCAAGTTGTCCTTGCAGAGTTGCGCCGTCTTGTACTGCGTCCGCTAATTTTTGCCTTGCTTCTTTGAGTTCTTTTTCTGTAGCGGCAAGTTCAATGTTCTTGTTTCTAATGTCAGCTTGTAGTTTGACGATTTCATCTGTTTTTCTATTAAGGTCAGCGTCTACTTTATTAACTCATGTTACGCAGTAGTTGTCCTCCAGTGTGAAGATTGGTTTATTCTCTTTAAGAATTTCTATTGCCGAATTGTTCCTAATCTGGTAAACTACGCATTCCCGTTGGTACGTT
>JAISYZ010000016.1 GCA_031269545.1 Prevotellaceae bacterium | reverse complement strand
AGCATTCAAATCGCGCATGTAATCTAATTTCGAGAGTTCAACACCCAAAATATCAGCTACTGCCTGAGGTGGCGGAGGAGAGCCGGGAATATCGTGACCTGCCATGAAGTAACTTTGTGTTTTCATCGATACCAAATTCGCAATATTGAACTCTACTCCCATCTGGTTTGTTGGCGTTCCAAGATGTAAATACCATTTGCCCGGCTCTACATGAAATACTGCGCCGCCGGCTTTGTTTCCGCTTCCAATTCCTTTAAGCATTCCATTTACTGCGTTTACATATATATCGAAAGTCGAATGCAATGTATTGTTTGTGAAATCATATTGTATTCCCATTGCTGCTAATAATCCTGCTGAACCTAATTTTTCGGTCGCAGGAAACAGTTCTTGAGCAGCTTTATTGGGATCGTTGCCTTTCATGTTTTCCATATCTTGCAATTTACCGGCATTATTACCGACAAAATCCGCTTCTTTTTTAGCTTCTTCTTTGAATTTATTTGCTACAAAATCTGCGGAATTGTTTGAGCCGGGTATTTCTCCTAAAAATTTAGCCTGTCCATAGAAACTGATAAAATTAATTCCCCCGTTTTTGTTGAAGGCTATTTCAAATGAAGATTCTCCATCAACCAATCCCTTTTTGCCAATATTGAACAAAAGGGCTGCCTTCAATCCAAGACCATAATTACTGTCGGGAATATAGCCCGACTTGGTAGGCATACTGCTCGTGCCGGACGGTTTCATCCTGTAATATGCGCCGCCGCCAAACCCGTTAAGTTTTACTGCCGGCGGAAATACCAATATACCGGGAAATTCAGCCAAACCATCCACAAGCCAGTAGCGATAATCTTTATTCCCAAAAATAGCGCGAACTCTTACGCCAAGTTCAATGCCCTTTTTTATGTCAAGATCTATCTCTCCTGCAAATCCGTCACCGTAAACAGGGTCGTCGTTAAGCAGGATTAAACTTCCATTCAGCGAAAATGCTCCTGCTATGGTAACGCTGTCGAGAATGATTTTCGTTACGTCAAGTTTTTGATATTTCCATTTTCCGCTTTCTTCAACCGAACTGACTATTTCCAAACGTGTTTTCGCCGCTATCGAAGTCTTGTCGCCGGCTAATGACAGTTTGGCGTCGAAACCAAGTCTTGCTTCTTTGTTGACGGTAGTCAAGGCTATTTTACTTACCGACAACGGGAACCCTTTCAATGACACATCTCCCTCGCAACCTAAACTTTTTACCGAAAAATAGGGAGCGACAGTTTGCAGATGCATTTCGGTAAACCTGATGTCGTCGATTTTGGCTAAAGAATTTACAGACACTGACAATGAGCCGTTAAGTATGGCTTCGGGTCGAAATTTTCCGTCGATAACTTTCAGTTGTATGTATGAATTTGCATTGATTGTGGCTTTTGCCTTCCATATATCAAAGTTGAAGTCATTGACAGACGAGACTTTTAACTGATACTCATTTCCGGGAGAAATAAAGGCTTCGTAATTCAACGTGGAAATTTCGGATACGGGTAATCCGATTGCCCCGCTGAATCTCGCTCCGGTAAGTTGATTCGTTTCTATATCCAATGAAAAGCGATTTACCGAAAATCGCCAGCCGCCGGCGCTACCACGATCTATCGGCAGTATATTTTCTCCTGCGAACGAACCGCTGATACCATTGTTGTCAATCAACATATTCTGTGCGGAGAACGATATGCGCCGGTCGGAGTTTTGTTCTGCAAACTGCCTGGGGAGAACAAGCGAAAGTTCCCGTATATATACTCCTCTCCATGTATTAATGTTGCCGGAAATGAGATAATTGCTTACATAATCTCTGGGAAACACAATGTTTTGTTCGTTCTGGCTGTCGCTGAAATCAAATACGGCATTTTTAATATCGAATATAAAACCGTCTAATCCGTTTATCTCAAAACGCGGCATGGAAATGGATACGAATATGTCGTTCCAGTCTCTTATCACTGTCGTAAATGGACACGAAACACGTCCGAGAGGTTCGCCTTTTGCATCTTTTCCGATAACAGGCTCGCCTTTTTCGTTTACTTTGCGAATAAGACTGTCGGAAAAAACTATGTCCGCAACAACACTTAATTCTTTGAACCCGCTGCAATCCATTGAAAAATAGGTCATTTTTTTTAGCTGTCCGGTAATCTGGTCGAATCCTCCATGCAGAATCAAAGCCGTCTGATTACCGTTGACAGGAATGGTCATATCATGTAACAACAGCAATTCACAGTCGTCCTTAAAATCTCCGTCATGAGAGAATTTAATTCCCTGCGCCCCGAAAAACAGTTCTCCCTGAGGAATTTGAATGCGTCCGTAAATGGTCAACTCAGCATAGTCGCCTGTTATATATTTAACTCCGCTGATAGCAATGGAATATTCCACATTGCCTAAAGTACGCTTTACTCCGGCAGGAAGGTTACGTAAACTTGCGGCATTCAGCCTGTCATAAAAATTTCCAATACTGTCCAAAGCGCTGAATACCGACCTCGCCTTCTTAGCATCCATGTCTTCGCCATATACTTTCAATGGTTGAAAGTACAGAAAGCATATCAGTAATCCCGACAAAATACCTTTTAGATAAGGCTTATTTTTATTGTGTAGTTTCAAAATCTTCATAACTGTAGTATTTTGAAGTTATATGTAATTAATGTTTTTTTGTTCAGAAATAAAACGCAAAACTTCGTTTCATGACGCAAAACGTAACACCATGAACGTGAGACTTATACTTGTTCTCACTCTATCTCAAAAACACCACCCTTTAAACAAGGGCATGAATTTAAGCGCCTATTTTATTCAATTGGGGGGTATCAAGCCCAATTGTGTTTTGTTTACAATTCATCAAATAATCCTGTACATTTTTTTACAAAAGTAAGAATTTTTTTAATACGTTTTACATTTTTGCGAAAATATTTTTTTTGCTGTTTGTTTTCAGATGTTTATTGTATTTAAAACTAAAGTGAATGACACGTTTTTCTATTCTAATGACTGCATAATTAATCATTACTTTTTATAATAACTTTTTCATATCTTTACTTTTTTATGTTTACTCCTAATCCTTACACACCTGCGGATCTCCTTTTTTCCAGCCATACCAATTAGCCCGAAAACACACACGCGATTTATGTATCCAGCCTTTGATAAAATTATTTTTATCAGGATATACACCACCTCCCTCTTTTGAATAAATCACTTTGTACCAGTTAGGATTATCTGTTATTTCCAAGATTCCTCCTAATCCTTCTTCTATTTTATATAAAATTTTGGATTGAGTAGTTGGTTCTTCTCTGACATTAGTATATCCATCAGTATCAATTACACGAAACCGAGCGATTTTTTTATAATCTGCCAAAAAATCGTTATCAATTAGCTGCAAATATCCATCGTCTCTTAAACGATAGGTTCTATATGCAATATCCATTTCTGTATTACCCTCATCATCTATTATAGCTTCATATTCTTCATATATAAATATATAATGTCCTTTTCGAATATATGAGAAAAACATTTCTGCATCTTTGAACAAGGTGATGGATGACAGCACTTTTTCTCTCGTTGTATTAAATGTATAAGCTTCGTAATACAAACTTTTTCTAAAAGGATCTTCTTTGTCTGGTCCATCATATAAAAGAAATACCATACAAATACTGTCATTTATGTGTACTCGCCCTAATGGATATATATTATAATAAATTACAGTATCATATCCTTCTATAGCGTCCGTATCTATCTCTGCTTTATTTGCATACTTTCCTTCGTCTCCTTTAAAATATGTCCCATCCCATGCCATTCGTAACGGAGATTTGCGAGTATCATTATTTCCCACGGGCTTTGCTTCTCCCCTGTAAGGATCTGAATACATATATATATTCAATTTTCCTGCATCTAATGTTTTGTTGGACATTTTCATATCTCTGACGTCTTCAGGTAAAGCATCCCATGATGAATACTTTGGGAAAGATGAGATAAACTCACTGAAACTATCTTGTGCAATTAATTTGCAACCAATTACACTGATAAAAATTAATAATAATAACTTTTTCATATCTTTACTTTTTATGTTTACTCCTAATCCTTACACACCTGCGGATCTCCTTTTTTCCATCCATACCAACCGGGATCAAAACATACACGCGATTTATGTATCCAACCTTTGATAAAATTATTTTTATCAGGATATACACCACCTCCCTCTTTTGAATAAATCACTTTGTACCAGTTAGGATTATCCGTTATTTCCAAGATTCCTCCTAATCCTTCTTCTATTTTATATAAAATTTTAGACTGGGTAGTTGGTTCTTCTCTGACATT
>JAISYZ010000068.1 GCA_031269545.1 Prevotellaceae bacterium | reverse complement strand
AAAAGGCTTTATCCGCTTCCGTTTGCGCCGGATTAAGAATACATTTTATCCCGCCAAAACCGCTGTATTGCTGTAAAACAGAGCGTTCCACTTCAGTGGCTCTGCGTTTCTCTTTATCTAATGCGAAAGCAATACGAATCGCCTCAATATTCGTTTGAAGATGCGCTTTTTTATTGTATGCCATGCTCTTCAAAATAATTGGCGATTACGCCGGTTAATTCCGTGTAGAGCGATTCATATTCAGGCTCGTAAGCAAAGTCATCCGACAGCGTGTATTCTGCGAAAACGTGTTCACATTCGGGAAACAGAAGTATTGCCCATGGCTTGGCGTCTTCTTCGGGAATGAGGTCTGAAAATTCATTCCAAAGAATGTTAGTCAATGTGTTATGTATGGAAAAATGCAAGTCCTCAAAAAGAACTGCATTTGCCTGTTCTCCGGCTTCAATCTGATTGCTTCCGTTCCGGACGGCTTGGGAATATATTTCCGCCGCCAATTCCGAACGTGCTGTGATAAAAGCGTTATCTATAAGTAGTTCCGGATGACTTTCTTTGAGAAAATCCGTAAGAGATAGCCGGTAATAAGAAATGTCCGGCACTTTGTTTTTACTGTTCATGTCTTTATTCTTTATGTTTTAAACGTTTTAAACAGCAAAATTGGGGATTATTTTCGGGAAAATATCTTGTAATCAGTGATATGGCAGTGGTTGGCAGGCGGGCGGCAGTGGTTGGCGGTTGAGAGTTTCGCCGAAAAAAAGCCTCCGGTCAGAGAGGCTTATAATGTCTATTTTTCATGAAAAGACAATCTTACTGATTGAGTTCCCGCTTCATGAAATTTTCAAGAACTTTCTTTTCAGGGAGTTTCAAGAGATATTCAGACACAAATAAGTGGTCGTCCATATTTGTAGCATATTTTACCAGTGTATCATTTTTATCACCACAAAGGATAATACCTATAGGTGGATTATCTTCTTCCGTCATTTCGTTTTCTCTGTAATAATTCAGATAAACATTCATTTGTCCGGCATCAGCATGAGTGAATTTTCCAATTTTCAAATCAATCAAAATATGACTTTTCAAAACACGGTGATAAAAGACTAAATCAATTCGGTAGTGAGTGTTGTCGAAAGTAATCCGTTTTTGGCGGGCTTCAAAGCAAAAACCAGTCCCAAGTTCTGTTAAAAATTGCTGTAAATGATTCAGAATAGATGTTTCTAATTGGGATTCGCTGTATTCTGTTTTTTCGTCCAGTTCAAGAAAATCAAGAAAATATGGGTCACGAATTATATCTTTTATGTTCAGTGGCTTTTGATTTTTTATCTTTGCTATAACTGATTCTTTATCTTTAGATAAACCGGCGCGTGTAAAAAGCCCTGAATCAATGGCTCGTTCCAATTCCCGAACACTCCAGTTATTTTTTATCGTTTCTACTTCATAAAAAAGACGATCAAGATGGTTTTTTCGTCTTAACAGTTCGACGAAATGAGAAAAACTTAATCGTGAAATCAATATTTCTGCAGATATTGGATATTCTTCCTGCAATTCAACAGACGCTGTCTGTTGAATCTGTGATATTTGAAAAGGAATCAGTTTATTAATATCTATTCCTGTTTTTTGTAATTCAACAGACAATGTCTGTTGAATTTGAGGGTATGTCCTATAAAATATACGGTTTGTCCTCAAAGCCATTGGAGAATATCCTTTTAATCCTTTAGATTTTAGGCTTTTTGCCATTTCATTAATCAATTTGTTTCCGTATTTGGCTCTGTCTCGACCATTTTGTTCATATTCTACTATATGCCAACCAATAAACCAATTACGGGCAGTCAAATAAAAATTTACCGCTTTTGCTGCGTTTTCCTGTAATATACAATGCGTTTGATAAACATTGTCTATCAGTTTTTCAAAATCATTTTTTCTTCTCAACGACATAAATCAAATTATTATAATCATTAATTTCAACTCGCAAAATTACTGTTTTTTTTCTTTTCGCTCTAAAAAATCAAAAACGACCTGATAATCAGCATCAAATTTCAACGCCGCATCAAACGATTTCCCGTTTTTGCTTTTGAACCCTTTGATTATTCCGGTCTTACCTTTGGTCAGTAAGTCCGTAATCTGCTTGTCAGATAATTCTTTTTCACTGCGATTACGAAAAACAACCAATCCACAATTTGCATCCGT
This sequence comes from Prevotellaceae bacterium, assembly GCA_031269545.1. GTDB lineage: Bacteria > Bacteroidota > Bacteroidia > Bacteroidales > UBA932 > JAIRKV01. Next base: position 2,532 of record JAISYZ010000068.1, on the reverse strand, counting down.
ACATTTGGCGATTTTGGGATAAAAACGCACCTGCGAGGTTTTGCACTTCGGACAAAGACAGGCATTTTCATCCGTAACAGTGATTTTCACGTCCAACAATTCCGCTGTTATCTGTCGTGTATAAACTTCGATTGCTTTACCGAATGTTTCCGGTTGCGTTTCACCACGTTCAATTTGAGCCAGAGCATTTTCCCACTCGCCGGTCATGCTGACGTTTGCAATACGTTTATCTTTAACCGTTTCATATACCGATAAACCTTTGTCTGTCGGGACAAGCGATTTCTTTTCTCTGCGAATGTAATCGCGAGAAAACAGTGTTTCAATAATCGCCGCACGTGTGGCAGGCGTTCCGATACCGGATTCTTTCATTGCTTCGCGTTCCGCCTCGTTTTCGACTTCTTTGGCGTTTTCCATTGTGCCCAGAAGCGATGCTTCGGTGTGCAAAGGCTTAGGTTTAGTCTGCTTTTCCAAGACTTCGGATTTGAGAAGCGGCAACTGCTCGTTTTCCGAAACTTCGGGCAAATTGCCTGTTTCTTCTTCGCCCATTTCCTCTTTTTCGTTGAATACCGCACGCCAGCCGGCTTGTTTAATCACCGAACCTTTGGCTTCAAACAGCGTTTCGCCGCAAACCAAAATGATGGCTGTTGCATCTTTAATGCACTTCTTTGAAAAGGATTCCAACATTCGACCGGCAATCATATCATAAACAGTTTGTTCATCGGAGGAGAGGTCTTTTGGCGTATTTCCGGTAATCAATAATGCGTGGTGGTCGGTAACTTTTTTATCGTCCACACTGCGGCGATTCAAATTGTCGGTATTCATTGATGCAGCATAATTGCCAAAACGTTGATGATTTTTCAATGAATCAATCAATTCCGGTATTTCATCAAACACGTCTGCGGAAATATAACGGCTTCCTGTTCGTGGATAACTGATTAACTTGGCTTCATATAATTTTTGAGCAATGGAAAGCGTTTTATCAGCCGAAAAACTGTGTTTTTTGTTGGCTTCTTTTTGAAGTGCTGTTAAATCATATAACAACGGCGCTTCCTGGAAAACTTCTTTTTTCTCAACAGACTGAACGAGCAAAGTTTTTGTGTCCTGCAAAAGACAAAATACCGTATTGGCAGCGTTTTTGTCATTATACTTTTCCTTGCTGACTGCAGCAAATGAAACGCCCGATTTTTCAGTTTGAACCCTGATTTGCCAAAACGGAACAGACACAAAATTTTTGTTGTCTAAAAAACGCTTGCAAATCATTGACAAAGTGGGAGTTTGCACACGTCCAAGCGACCAGACGCCGCGACCTGCCGCTATTGACAGGGCTTGCGAACTGTTCAAACCGACCAGCCAGTCTGATTCTGCACGTGCTTTGGCGGCATAATACAGATTATCATAGCCGCTTCCCGGCCTCAGATTTTGTAAGCCGTCTGTAATCGCCTTGTCCGTTAAACTGCTTATCCAGAGCCTGTCAAACGGTTTTTTGCAATTCAAATGAATATATATGTATCTGAAAATCAATTCGCCTTCCCGTCCTGCATCTGTGGCGACAATAATCCTGTCGCAACTGTCGAATACGTGTTTGATGATTTTCAACTGTCGCAATGCTCCACTGTCGGGTTTATATTCCTTGCCGTCTTTCACTTGACGGGGAACAAGTTTAAATGTTTCGGGGATAATCGGCAGGTTTTCCCTGACAAATCCCTGAAAACCGTATTCTTCCGGCATGGCTAACTGTATGAGATGCCCGAAAGCCCAGGTAACCATGTAATTATTACCATGTAGAAAACCGTCTTCCTTTTGAGTTGCGCCGACAATGCTTGCGATTTCTCTCGCAACAGATGGTTTTTCTGCTATAATCGCTATTTTCATTTCTCTGAATTTTAGTGGTGAATATTAAATTTTACGACCTTTTGATTTCTTGGGCTTTTCGGTATCCTGTTTTGCTTTAACTTCTTTCTTTTCCTGTTTTTCCGCTTGCTTTTCAGAGGGTTTTGTCTGTCCTTTATCCAAAGGTTTATCCACTTTCTTAGTCGCTTCGTTGGTCTTACCCTCAGAATTGACAGCGACCTGTGTCTTGTGGCGGTCGTCGGGAATGACTTTTCCGGCAGCAAGAGCGTCCTTATACGCTTTTGGAAACATGAAATCAAGTTTATTGTTTTCTTTATCAAGGGTGATATATCCGCTATATTGTTTACCTTTTTTATCTTCCAACCCACTAACATAAACAGTTTTACCTTCCCGTAAACTGCTGCGCTGGTCTTCGGTAAGTTCCTGTTTTCGAAAAGTTTTGGGAACGTCTTTTTGTCCATTGCCCTGTTTTTGTTTTTGATTTTGCGTCTGCTTTTCGTTGTCAAAACGAAATTCAAACCCTTTTTTGTCGGCATTGAATTGAAGATAAGCGGAAAAAGGAGTATTCTTTTTCGAGGTCATATTCTCTATCCAGACAGCTTTGCCTTCCGATAAATCCTTTTTTTGACTGTCGTTCAATTGCACGCCCTTAACCATTTCGGGTATTTTGATTCTATCGGC